>JBCBKN010000011.1:0-24332 GCA_038521775.1 Pseudomonadota bacterium
CATATCGACAGCCAGCCCAATGGCGGCCGGCTTGATGGCACCTATGGGGTGCTTGCCAGCACGATCGCTGCGGCCGATCTTGTCGCGCAGCACCGGGCCCAAGGGCAAGCAGACGGGCAGGCAGACGGGCGGGCTGCGTGCAATCTTGCCGTGGCCGCCTGGTGCAATGAGGAGGGCGCGCGGTTCCAGCCCTCGGTCCTTGGCTCGCAGGCCTATGTCGGTGCCGTTTCGCGCGACTGGGCGCTCGACCGCGTCGATGGCGACGGGATCAGCCTGCGCGCCGCCCTGGCGGGCATCGGCCAGCTGGGCACCGACGCCCCGGCGCCGAACCCGGCCGCTTTTGTCGAGCTTCACATCGAATGCGGGCCCGTGCTGGACCAGCTTGGCCGGCGGCTCGGCGTCTTTGACCGCTGGTGGGGATGCCGCAAGCTTGAGCTGCGCTTCGAAGGGTCGCCAGCCCATACCGGGCCGACCCCGATGCAGGCGCGGCGCGATGCGCTGCTGGCCGCGGCCGAGCTGATCTGCGGGGTCAACCGGCTCTGGCAGGGCCAGGCCGAAGGCGCGCTCCATTGCTCGGTCGGCCGCTGCGAGGTCCTGCCGAACTCGCCCAATGTGGTTCCGTCCGAGGTCACCCTCTATGTCGAGCTTCGCTCGGCCGATGCGGGCATCATGGCCCAGGCCTATGATCAGACGATGGCGCTGGCCGAGGCCGCCGCGGGCGGGGCCAATGTGGCGTGGCATGTGCAGCGTGACGAGCTGCGCCCGCCGGGCATGTTCGCGCCGGCCCTTCAGGCGCTTGCCTATGAGGTGGCGCGCGGCTTGGGCGAGCCGGCGATGCGCCTGGACACCATTGCGGCCCATGACGCTGTGCCCTTGGCCAGGATCTGCCCGTCTGTCGTGCTGGCCGTGCCCAGCATCGGGGGCATCTGCCATGCGCCCGAGGAGGACACCGCGCCCGGCGATCTCGACCTGGGGCTTGATCTCCTGCATGGGGTGTTGGCGCGGCTTGTGGCCGAGGGGCCGACGGTGCTGAAAGCCGATGCCGGGGGGGCGGGCCTGTGATCGACAGCGATGCAGGCCAGACCGCTCGGCGCCTCGCAGCGCAAATCGACGGGTTTGCCGCGGCGGATCTCTCTCTGCGCGCGGGGGTCGTGCCGGTGGCCTCGCCCATGTATCAGGGCGTGGATGCGCATGCGTTCCGGCTCGCATCGGGTCAGAGTTCGGCCTGGGCGCGCGTGCCGCATGCGGATGCGGGGCTCTTTTGCGACCCCGCCACGCTGGTTGCTGCCGCAAGCGCTGCTGGCCGGGCCGGGGTGGGGCCGCGGGTTCTGGCCGCGGATGCGGGCACGGGCGCGGTTCTGATGGAGGATCTGTCCGCCACGCATCGCGTCGGCACGCTCGACCGGCTGATTGACCCGGCGATCCGCGCGGCCGTGGTGACCGCGCGCAAGACGATACAGGCCGGCCCGCCGCTGCCCCGCGCGCGCAGCGTCTTCTCGCATGTGGCCCAGCTTGCCGCGCGCATGCTGTCGGCTGGCGCTGCTCTGCCGCCGGACTGGGCGTGGATGGCCGACAATCTTCGCGCCGCCGGCGAGGCGATCGCGGCCGCGGGCGCTGACAGCCGCCCCGCCCATGGCGATGGAAACGCCTCAAACCTGATGATCAGCGATGCAGGCGCGGTGCTGCTGGTCGATTTCGATATGGCTGCCAGCATGGACCCCTACGAGGATCTGGGCAGTTTTCTGGCCGAGGCGCACGCGTTTGATCCCCAGGCGGCAGAAACCTTCGAGATGTTTCACGGCAGCTTTGATCAGCGCCTCTTCAATCGCGCACGGCTTTACGGTGTGGCCGACGATGTGCGTTGGGGCCTGATCGGCGCGCTTCTGGCCGCAAGCTCGCCGCGGCGGGATCTGGAGTTCCTCAAATTCGCTGAATGGCGCTTCCTTCGGGCACGGTTTGCGATGCGCGATCCACGCTTTGAGGAGCGGATCAGGAGGCTTTGAGGTGATCGAACGCAGCCTGGGCGAGGCCGAAACGGCCGAGGAGCACGCGGTGGAGGCCGCCATTGCCAGCCTGCCGGCCTGGGCGGGGCGAAAGGCGCGCTATTGCCGGTTGATCGGCGGCATTTCAAACAGCAATTGGCGCGTTGCAATCGATGGCGAGGCCCGGCGGTTCTTCCTCAAGATCCCGGGCGCGGGCACCGAGCTTTTCGTCGACCGCGTTGCGGCGCATGAGGCGGGGCGCCTTGCCCATGCGATCGGGCTTGGGCCCGAGGTGGTGTTCTTCGATCCCGAAAGCGGGCTTGAGGTGCATGAGTTTCTCGACGGCTTTCAGGCCTGCACCAATGCCGATTTCCAACGCCAGGAGATCCAGCTGGCCGCCGTTGGATGCTATCAGACGCTGCATGCCGGCGAGAGGCTGGCGCTGACCAAGACCGTCTTTGACATGGTCGACGAGCATATCGCGCAGATCGCCGATCTCGGCGGTCGGCTGCCCGAGGATTGGGGGTTTCTGAACCGGCTTTACGAAAACGCCCGCGCGGCCTTTGTCGCATCCGGGCTCGATCTTGTGCCCTGCTTTAACGATCCGATGCCGGGCAATTTCCTGGTCTCGCAAGCGGGGGCGATGAAGCTGGTCGATTTCGAGTTCGCCTCGACCAATGAGCGCTCTTATGAGCTGGGCGTCTGGCTGGGCGAGATGTTTTATCCCGAGGACGTCGCCGCGCGGCTGATCGAGGCCTATGCCGGCGAGTTGCGGCCCGACTTCCTGGCCCGCGTGACCGTGATGCGGGCAATCGCCGATGTCAAATGGGCAAGTTGGGCGATGGTTCAGGCCTGTATTTCGCAGCTTGACTTTGACTATCACAAATACGGGGCCTGGAAATACATGCGCGCAAGGACGGTGATGCATGACCCGCGCTGGGAAAGCTGGCTGCGCACCGTCTGATGCAGCCGGCCGCCCCGCCGGGCCATTGCACCAGCCCGCCCTGAGGCGAAGTCGGGGCGCATCATGGCGTGCCGGTGGGCTGCTCCTGACAGTGTCCCGTGATCGCGGTGTCGCCCGCATACCATTGCTTGATGGCCCGCAGCATCGCCTGAACCTTCACGGTGCGGTGCAGATCGACATGGGTCACCAGCCAGGCGGGGGCGCGCCAATCCGGGCGCGGCGCCACCACCGCGTGCAGACTGGGGTTTGCGCGGGCATAGCGCTCGGGCAGGAACCCGATGCCCGAACCCAGCAGCACGGCCTCACTGGTCACGCGCTGATGCGAGGAGACGATGACCACACGCTCACGGGGAATGTTCTCGGCATACCAGCGCTCAAAGGGGATCTGATCGACCGGCGACGGATGGCTGATGAAATCATGCTCCATGAACTCATCGGCCGAGGTCGGCACGCCGCGCTTTTCCACATAGCTGCTGTGCGCATAAAGACCAAAGCGCAGATCTTCGAGCTGCTGCACGACGTAGTCCGGATGATCGGGCTTTACGCAGGTGCGCAGATCCACATGCGCTTCGCCCAGCTCCAGCTTGATCGAGGAATCCTGCGCGATCAGCACAACGCGAATGCCCGGATGCTCGGCGCGGAAAATGGAAATCGGCTGCATCACCAGGCCCGACAGCGAGGAATGCACCGACAGGATGATCTCGCCCGACACCTCGGCCGTGCCGAGCTTGGTCCGTCCCACGAAATCCGCAAAGAGCTGCTCGGTGCGCTCCGCGATGCGCAGAAAATCCGCACCGATCTCGGTCAGCACATATCCCCGCCCGTGGCGCTGGAAAAGCTTGGCCCCAAGCTCGGCCTCAAGCGTGTCGATATGCCTGCTGATTGTCGCCCGATGCATGCCCAGCGCCTCGGCCGATGCGCTGACCGTGCCCTGTCGTGCAACCTCAAAGGCGGTGCGAAACTCCAGCCATCTTTCCATTTGTCTGTTCTCGCAGTGCGTTATCCCGGCATGTGCGCATGGCGATGTAAAAAAGCGCAGTCAGTGCGCATCGCCAATGCGATCTTGCATTCCTTCCAAACAAGTCAGACGCTTAGTTTATCCGCAATCGGAAAGCGGGGCTGTCGAGCCCTCGGCCAGGCAGTGTATGAATTCGGCAACGACTTCGCCCAATTCATGGCCCTGCGGCGGTGAAAATTCCATTTCTACGTGTAGTGACGCCGATTCTGCGCGTCATGGGCATGTATTGGCCAACTAGAGAGTGCAGTTCGACAGCTCGGATTCATTTGGATTTTGAGCGGAATGAGGGCTGTTTCGGTTTCGGCGGGGTTTACGCTTCAACTTCCGGCTGTCTTCACAATTTTGCCCTATTTCAGTCGCTTTCGCGCCATAACCTTACAAGAGTTTGGCAGCATTGTGTTTGGGATGGGGGCGTCCTGCTGGGGCGGCGGACCTGTAAAAAGGCCGCCTGGGCGAAGACTAGATGGCCCAACGGGGCATGAGAGGACGGCATGAGTGATTCTGGGGACGCTCGGCACCTGACGGGTGAATGGGACGTCGCGCTGCTGACTGCTGGGGGTCACGCGGTGACGGTTCCGCTGGACAGCGGTCCGACGGATGTGGCGGAGGATGCCGCGTTCAGCCCGGCAGAGATCGGGCAGGCGCAGGACGGACCGTCCGAAAGCGACGAGCCGGCGCCCAGCGAGGGCCTGCTCGCCGAACGCGCGATCGATCTTGAAATGGTCGATGTCGCGGCGCCCGAGACGACGCTTGCGACCCTTGCGCCCGAAACGCCCTTCGAACGCAGCGAAGCGTCGACACCCGCCGATGCGGCCAGTGCCGAGCTGGCGGCGACCTCGACCCCCGGCGCCTTGCCCGATCAGTCGAAGAACGCGGCGACGCCCGCAAGCTCGGAGATTGAACCGACGGAGCTTGCCGGCGGCACGGTCTCGGTCTTCCTGCTCGACGCCTCGGCCAATTCGCGCATTGCCGAAATCGAGGAGGGCGACACGTTCACCGCCGACCTCTTTTTCCGCGACAAGTTCAGCCTGGGCGTCGAGACGCTGCGCACCGATGTCGCCTCGGCCCGGCTGAGCTGGCTGGATGCCGACGGCAATGTTCTGCACAGCCATGTCGACAACACCGAGCTCTATACGCTTTACGGCGACAGCAATGGCCAGGTGATCAACACCGGCGCGTCCTACATGCTCGGGATGCAGTCGCTGCGCGTCGAGCTCTTTTCGGGCGCCAATGCGACCGGGGCCAAGCGGGTGGATGAGACGATCTCCTTTACCCTCGATCCGGCGCTGCCCGCCCCAGTCGAGCCCGAGCCGCGCCCGGTGCCCAAGATCGATCCGGCCGGGCTGGTCGCCTGGGCCGATCAGGTGATCTTTGACTATGACGGCAATCAGGGCGACCCCGATGACATCGTCGCCATGCCGATCGCCGCGCTGATGGCCAAGGCCGCCGGCATCACCGACAAGACCAGCTTCTTTTACGGCAATGCCGCACTTTACACGGCCCATAACGACCTTTTGCCCAAGCTGGAGCAATCGGCGGTGTTCGCGCGCAGCCTCGGCATCGACGCCTATTCCTATCAGGACGATCCCGATGCGATGATTGCCCGGCTGGCCGCCAAGATCGAAACCGGTGAGAAGATCCTGCTGATCGAAGGCGGCCGGCTCGATGCCATCTATGCGGCGTTGAATTTGGTCGATCCGGCGCTGCACAAGAACGTCACCATGCTGAGCCATTCGATCTGGAACGAGAATGGCACCTACCCGACCTGGTCGGATATGCAGGTCGAGCTTCCCGACGTCACCTATGTGCGCATCACCGACCAGAACAATGGCCGCGACAACACCAAGGGGTTTCGCAACGACGACTGGGCCTGGATGGACGGGTCGAGCGATGCGTGGGTGCAGGAGGCGCGCAGCCTGATGGAGCTGGGCGGGTCGGACAAGGTCGACGACCCCTCCGATGCGGGCATGCTTTACTATGCGCTCACCGGCGATGAGCGGGGCGATGCGCTTGATGTCAAGGCCTGGGTGGAGGGCTCGGCGCTCTATGACGATCCGGTCACCGAAATTGGCGATGACGGGCGGGACACGACCTCGACCCCCGGCGCCTTTAAGGAGACCGGCGGCATTGTGGTGATCGAGGCTGAATCTGCCGGCGCCTTGCCCGATCAGTGGAAGAACTCGACCACGACGACGAGCTCGGATGGCATCGACAGTCCCGGCCAGGCCACCAATGGCGATTTCATCGTCTGGGAGGGGGCGGATCTCTTCAGCACCCCCGGTGTCGGCGTGCTCACCTATCAGATCGAGATCACCACAGCCGGGGTCTACCAGTTCCAGTGGCGCAGCCAGATCGGCAAGGGCAACCAGCATACCGAGCATAATGACAGCTGGCTGCGGATCCATTCCGATCAGTTCTACGGCTATGAGGCGGCAAGCGACACCTATGTCCACCCGCCGGGGGCCGCGCCGGGCACCTATCCCGAGGGTGCCAGCGAGTCGCATGGCGGCTGGAACCCCGATGGCTGGCTGAAGGTGTTTTCCTCCAAGCATGACTGGACCTGGTCGACCAAGACCAATGATGGCAGCTTTCACGACATCTTTGCCAAGTTCGATGCGCCCGGGGTCTATACGCTGGAGATCGCGGCCCGCTCGTCCTCGCATGTCATCGACCGGCTGGTGCTGCATCATGTCGATTATGCGGGCGATCCTTATGATCTGAACCTGGCTGAGTCTGAGCGGGTGTCGGAGCCTGAGCCGCCGGAAACGCCTGTGGCGACCCTCTATCTGGTCAATGCCGACACCGACACGCGGCTTGGGGAGATCACCGATGAGGGCACGGTCAACCTTTCTGATCTGAACGGTGGCAGCTTCGCCTTGGAGGCCGAGACCAGCGCGCCGGTGGGCAGCGTGCGCTTTACCTATGGCAGCCATGTGCGGGTGGAAAGCGTTGCACCCTATGCGCTGTTCGGCGACGCGGATGGCGATTTCGCCGGTCAGGTTCTGTCGGCCGGTGCCAAATCGGTCACGGTCGAGATGTTCTCGGGCAGCGGCGCCACCGGCACCCTGCTTGGCACCACCGAGATCGATTTCACCGTCACCGCGCTGCCCGCGCCCACCGTCACCGGCGAAGTCGCCGGGCGCTTCTTCATCGATGGCGATCATGATGGCGAAAACGGCAATGATGCCGATGATCCCGGGGTGGCGGGACATCTGGTGCAACTCTATCAGGGCGGCACGCTGATCGGCAGCACCACGACCAACGACAATGGCTGGTATCTCTTTGAAGATGTGCCGGTCGGCGACGGGTACAGCGTGCGCTTTCACCATGAGGGCGCTGATCTGCCCTTCGCGCCCCTGCCGGGCCAGTCCGTGGGCCTGGGCGGCAACCTCAACACCGCGCGGTTTGCGGTTGTGGAAAACGTCAAAACCACCGGTGTCCATGGCCTGCTGGAGGCGCCCGTCGAGACCAGCGGGCGGCTGGAGATGGGCACGGTCACGCTGCCCCAGGGCCTGACCGACAGCTGGATCAATGTCGAGTTTGCCGAGGCGATCGAGAATGCCGTGGTTGTGCTGGGGCCGATCAGCTCCAACGGCAATTCGCCGGTGGTGGCGCGGGTGCGAAATGTCACCGACACCGGCTTTGAGGTCGAGCTTGACGAATGGGCCTATCTCAACGGCTGGCACCAGGCCGAAACGCTAAGCTGGATGGCCGCGTCCGAGGGGACCCACAGCCTGATGGATGGCACGGTCGTGCAGGCCGGCTCGACCAGCGCGGTCAACGAGACTGCCGCATCGGTCAGCTTTGCCGAGAGCTTTGAGGCAGGTCCGCTGGTGTTTGCCCAGGTGACCACCGAGCGTGGCTCGGCGCCAGTGACCTCGCGTCTCGACGCCGTCTCGCCCGACGGCTTTGATGTGCAATTGCAGGAAGAAGAGGGCGCCGATGGCGCCCATGCGCGCGAAGACATCGACTGGATTGCGGTGGAGAACAGCTCAAGCATCGCGTTCTCGCAGGCGGGCACAATATCGGTCGACCAAGACTGGTCCAAGCTGCGCAGCGCCGAGCTCGATGACGTGTTCCTGGCCGACATGCAAACCATGAACGGCGCCGACACCGCCGCCTTGCGCTATGACGACCGGCCGAATGGACGGGTGGTTCGGGTGCAGGAGGAAGGCTCCTCGGATGACGAGACCAGCCATGCCGACGAGACGGTGGGCTATCTCATCGGGCAGAGCGGGAGCTTTGACCTCTACGCCTGACGGCGCTGCGTGCCCGTAAGCGGGCCTGCCCGACAATTGAACGCGTCGTCACGTGTGGCTCAGCGGCCGGCGCGGCGCCGGGGCGTCCGCTACAATAGAACCGGGGTTGTGGGGTATGCGGGGCCGGGCCGTCGTGACGGTCCGGCTCCACCTTTCGCGTCGCGCGAGGGCGCCGCTGGATCTCGAGTGGCTCGAGAAGGGCTGTGCCCGGCCGTGCGACTTGCAGAAAAACGTTCTTTATCAAAATATTACTGGCATTTTCTCTGAAGTTACTTTCAGAACCACCCCTAAGCGAGGTGTTGGGCGGCCTTCGCCTAGACGACCCGGCACGCGACCAGACACTGTCCATCCGTGCGGCGTGGCAGGCTTGGGGAGGTCGTCCCCTCGCATCGGGCTGAGCTGATCTGCCATCATCCGCGCCAAAAAATACTTTTTTGTGGCATATATCTAGTTTTTTGCCCTGCCGGCTGCTAGGCTCGCATAGCCTTTAACCGTTCTGCCGGGAGTGGCCGTGCGATGACCCGCCCCAATTTTCTCTACATCATCACCGACCAGCACCGGTTCGACTGGCTGTCGATCTCGGGCCATCCCGTGGTCAAGACACCCAGTATCGATTCCATCGCGCGCGGCGGCACGCTGTTTCGCAACTTTTTTGTCGCCAACCCGGTCTGCATGCCCAATCGCGCGGCCCTGCTGACGGGGCGCTATACCTCGGTCAATTCGGTGCGGATCAACGGCATCCCGCTCAATTTGCGGGCCAACACCTTCACCAAACGCCTGATGGATGAGGGGTATGACACCGTCGCCATCGGCAAGATGCACCAGCAGACCATGGCGCCGATGCCCGTGCCCAACACAACGCAGGAATATGAGCGGCCGGAGCTGGAGGCCAAGCCGCATTACGCCGCCGGCGACTATAAGCTCGAAACCTTCGAGAACTGGGCGCCCAATGGCGAACATCGCTGGCAGGAGCCCTATTACGGCTTCAAGAAGGTTGATCTGGTGACGCTGCACGGCGATGGCTGCGAGGGGCATTACGGCCGTTGGCTGCGCAAAACCGCGCCCGATGCCGAAAGCCGGCGCCGCCCGCCCAACCAGCTTCCCCATGACTATACCTGCCCGCAGGCGGTGCGCACCGGCCTGACCGAGGAGGAGTACCACACCGCCTATATCGGCCGCTCAGCGATTGACTATCTGACCAACCCGGCCCGCAAGGAGGCGCCCTTTTTTGCCTTTGTCTCCTTTCCCGATCCGCATCACCCGTTCAACCCGCCGGGTAAATACTGGGACATGTACGACCCCGATGATTTCGAGGTGCCCGAGAATTTCGAAACCAATATGGACACGCCTTTGCTCAAATGGCTCAAGCAAAAGCAGGGCACGATCCGCGAGCTGCATATGGGCCCCAACCCCGTGACCAAGCGCGAGGTGCAGGAGGCGATGGCCCTGACCGCGGGCATGATCACCATGATCGACGATTGGGTGGGCGAGATCCTTGCCGCCCTGAAAGCGGCCGGTCTGCACGAGACCACCATCGTTTCCTTCAATTCCGATCATGGCGAGCTGATGGGCGATCATGGCGTCCTCTTCAAAGGCCCGATGCATTACGACCCGGTTATCCACATCCCGATGATCTGGAACGATCCGCGCGTTGAACAGGTGGCGCAGACCGACGCCTTTGCCAGCACGGTCGATGTGGCCGCGACCATCCTCTCGATGGCCGGGGTGGAGCCCTATCACGGCATGCAGGGGGTGGATCTGAGCCCGGTGCTGACCGGCGGCGATACCGGGCGCGATGCGGTGCTGATCGAGGATGAGTACCACGATGCGCTGTGTTACTCCAAACCGCCCCGGCTGCGCACGATCCGCACCGACCGCCACCGGATGTCCATTGTGATCGGCGAACCCGGCGGCGAGCTTTACGATCTTGAGGAAGATCCGGGCGAGGTGGTCAATCTCTTCGACGATCCGGCCCATGCCATGCTGCGCGGCGAGCTTGCGATGAAGCTGGCCGATCTGATGGGGCAAGCCGTGGACAGCAGTCCGCGCCAGTTGACACAGGCCTGAGGGATGAGCGACGCAACCATCACCGTTGAGCAGAGCGGCGCGGTCAAGATCATCACCATCAATGATCCGCCCTGGAACCTGATGTCCTTTGAGTTCATGGATGTGCTGGAGCGTGAGGTCACCGCCATCGCCGCCGATGATACGGTGCGTGCCGTGGTGCTGACCGGGGCGGAGGACCGCAATTTTTCCGCCGGGATGAACCTCAAGGAGCTGATGGCCGGGGTCGAGGCGCGGGGCGGCCAGTTTGAGGTGCTCGATCAGCGGCTGCGGGTCGAGGCAGCGATTGAGACCATGCGCAAGCCCTGGATCGCGACGCTCTTCGGCTATTGCCTGGGCGGCGGGCTGGAGCTTCCGCTGGCCTGCCATTTCCGCATCGCCGCGGCCGAGGGCGCGCAGATCGGCCTGCCGGAGATGGATCTGGGCAGCGTGCCGGCCTGGGGTGGCAGCGCGCGGCTGGCGCGTTGCGTGGGGCGCGACTGGGCGCTCGACATGATCCTGCGCGCGCGCAAGATCTCGGGCCCCGAGGCCCGGGAGATCGGCCTGGTGACCGAAGTGGTGCCCAATGACCGGCTCAAGGCCCGCGCGATGGAGCTGGCCGAGGAGCTGGCCGCCATGCCCCGCCATTCGGTGGCCGCCATGATGGGCTGCATCGTCGGCCATGAGACCAAGACGCTTGCAGAGTCGATTGCCGATGAGCGTGCCGCGATCCACGCCACCTGGGACACTGCCGACCGGCGCGAAGGCTTCGCGGCCTTCGTGGAAAAACGCAAACCGGTGTTCAATCGGGAGTGAACCCGCGTGCCGGGGCCCGCTGCAGGTGCCGAACCCGCCGGTGCCGAACCCGCAGCGCCGTCTGGCTGGGCCCTGACGCCGCGCCGGCGCTCACCGCCGCCAACCAACCGGAGAAGCCACGTTCGGCGCGGCCCCAATTCGGGGGATGCTCAATTCGGTTTCAATTCGGGCGCCGTTGCTGAATGTTGCAGCTATGTCAGATGGAGCCGCCCCAAACCGTGAGAAGATCGCCACGCACATCCGTCTTGGCTGGCGCCAAAGCTGGCTAAACCCCCAGCTGTCCCCGATCAGACGACACCGGAATGCGGCGCCGGGCCTGGGCACCGGCCATTACGGAGCGCGGTCGGCCAACGAGCCCGCCATCATCCCATCTGGCAATATGTACCCACATTCGGCGCATATCTTTGCCCATGGTGTTCTGAAGGGGCGGGAGCAGTTTGGGCAAAGAGACCCGTAATCGCGCATGCGCACGGCCCAAAGCTGATCGGGATGGTCCAACCGGACACCTGTCAACGCCTCATACCTGTCGAGGGCTGCTTGTCCGACAGGGTCCTTCGCTCGCGCGACCTCAAGAGAACACCCTGTTTCACGTCGGTGTTCTTTTATCCATTCGGTGCGATTTCTGAGGAGCGGTGAAATCTCCTCCCATTCGGTGTCGTCGAGAAGGCCCGCCTCGCGACCGATCCGAAACACATAGGTCTACACTGGCATCGGTCTGCTCAACTCTGGTCACGTGACGCTTCCCGCTCGCGGGAGAGCGCTGCACGTCGCCACCGCCCTGGCCTCCGGGCGGGTCTGTCGGTCTTACTCCTGAGCGCTCGGACCAGCGGCCTCAACTGGCCACATGGCGCGCCATGATCTTGCGCATGATCTCGGGCGTGCCGCCGCCCATCATCGGGAAGTAGCTGTCGCGCAGGTAGCGCTGGGCGGGGAACTCGTTCATCAGCCCCCAGCCGCCATAGATCGTCACCCCGGCATGGCAGACCTCCTGGCCCAGCTCGGAGGCGACCATCTTGGCCATGGCGGCCTCAACCTGGATGTCCTTGCCCTGATCGGCCAGCTTGGCGGCGTGATAGGTGTGCATCGTTGCGGTCTGCACCTTGGTGAACATGTCAACGAGGCGAAACTCGATGGCCTGGAACCGGTTTATCGGCTGGCCGAACTGCTCACGCTCGCGCGCATAGCCCCGCGCGGCATCATAGGCGGCCCGCATATTGCCCACCGCGAGCGCAGCGGTGAAGATCCGGTCCACGGTCAGCGACCGGTAGGCGTTGCGAAACCCGTTGCCGTTCTCGCTCGAGAGCATGCAGTGGTCGGGCACGAACACATCATCGAGCGCCAGTGCGGCGGTGTCCTTGGAGCGCACCGACATTTTGGCGCCGACCGAGGTGGCGGTCAGCCCCGGGGATTTCGTGTCGATGATGAAGAGCTCCAGCCCCTTGGCGCCCAGCTCCAAATTCGTCGAGGCCACGACGGTGATGAAATCGGCCACCGTGCCCTGCGAGGTAAAGACCTTCGAGCCGTTCAGGCGCCAGCCGCCATCGACCTTGGTTGCCTTGGTGCGCAACGAGGCCGCGTCCGAGCCGGCATTGGGCTCGGTAATGGCAAAGGCGCAGATCTTCTCGCCGGTCAGGGCCGGCTCGTAGAATTCCGCGCGCAGCTGGTCATTGCCCCATTCATAGATGGTGTGGGTGGCGGTCGAGCCCTGCATGCAGATCCAGGCGGCAAAGGCCACCGAGGCGCGGCTGAGCTCCTCGCACAGGATGGCAAAGCACAGATTGGGGTTCTCCAGCCCGCTGCCGCCCGCGCTTTCGGGATACATCGTCCCGATATAGCCCAGATCGCCGAGCTCACGCGCCAATTCCCGCGGGAACACCCCCGCCTCGTCAAGCTCGCGGGCCTGCGGCATGAGCCGCTCATCCACCCATTTGGCGATATAGCTGCGAAACTCTTCGGCCTCTTCGATATGACTGTCGAGCATGGTGCCTCCCTAATCCCTGCGGACCTTGTTCATCTTCAGCTCCAGGAATTCGCGCAGCCGGGCCTTGGCCTCGGGGCTTTCCTGGGCCACGCCGGCCATGAGCAGCTCGGTGAAAAGCCCGGTCTGCGGGTCGCTCTCCACAATGCGCGGAATGGCCTGGACGATGCCAAAGTTCGATAGCGCGCCGTTCTTGGCGATCTTGGCCGCGAGTTCCAGCGCCTTGGTCTGCCCGGCCCCCTCATCGACCAGATACTGGGTCAGCCGCAGTTCACGATGGGCCTCGGCGGCGTCATAGACGCGGCCCGTGAGCATCATGTCCATGACAGTTGCAGTGCCGATCAGCTTGGGCAGCCGCACCGTGCCGCCCGAGCCCAGAAAGATGCCGCGCGTGCCTTCGGGCAGCGCATAAAAGGCCGAGGGTTCGGCGATGCGGATATGGGCCGCGGCGGCCAGTTCGAGCCCGCCGCCCACCACCGCGCCTTGCAAAACAGCCACCACCGGGACCTTGCAATACTGGATCACAGTGTTGAGCCCCTGGCCGATGAAGGAGTTGTGAAACCCCTCCATCGTCGTGGTGTCCCTGAGCTCATTCAGATCGAGGCCCGCGCAGAAATGCCCGCCCTCGCCTGAGAGGATCACCGCCTTGGCGTCGCTGGGAAGGTTCGAGAAGGCCGCCGTCAGGCCAAGCACCAGCTCATCGCTCAGCGCATTGCGCTTGGCCGGACGGTTCAGGGCGATATGGGCGATGTCCCCCTCGCTTTTGACCGCCACGCAGTCGGGCAGGGGGACGGGCCACGCGTCAGACATGCGCATCTCCACCAGGTCTCTGGGCATCGGCTTCTGCCTGCCGGGTCAGAACACTCACCAGTTCCGCGTCCCGCCAGGCCGCCCATTCGGCAAATTCAGCATCTTGGTTCAGCCGTGCGGCGGCCGCGGCCAGTTTGTCTTTCGTGGGCGCATCTATGGCGATGCCCTCGGAGGGCGCCCACCAGCGTTCCATCGCCGGGCCGGCATGATCGAGAATGCCATGCATCCCGCCCGGGCCGCCGGCCATGGCGACCGTGTGCAGCGCGCCCTGCAGCAACCAGCGCGGCGCAAGGCCATAGCGCACCGCGGCATCGATATCCTCGGGCGAGGCGACGCCATTGACCAGGCAGGCCACAGCTTCGCGGATCAGGGCGAATTGCAGCCGGTTCACCATATGGCCCGGCAGCTCGGCATTCAGCGTGATCGGCTTCTTGCCCAAATGCCGCGCAAAGTCCCGCGCCCATGCCACAACGGCCGGGGCCGTCTGTGCGCCCGGCACGATCTCGACCAGCGGGATCAGATGCGAGGGGTTGAAGGGGTGCACGACCAGCACCCGTTCGGGATGGGCGCAGCCCTCCTGCAAACGGCTGGGCGGGATGCCGCCCGCGCTCGACAGGATCGGCACCTCCGGCCCCGCGGTCTCGGCCGCTGCGATGACGGGCCGTTTCATGTCGAGGTCCTCCGGCACGGCCTCGATGATCACATCCGCTCCGGCCGCCGCCTCCTGAGCCGTTTCAAAGAACCGCAAGCCGTCGAAAGGGGGGGCGGCCAGGCCGCTTTGGCCCAGATTGTTGATCGACGGCCATGACCCGGTGATCAAGCGCTTTGCCCGCGTCTCGGCATCCGGCATCGGGTCGAATGCGCGCAGGGCGATGCCCTTGGCCAGCATCAGCGCCGCCCAGCCGGCGCCCACCGATCCCATGCCGAGGATCGCGGCGGTCGTCACCTCGCTGGGCGCCACACGGCTCATTTCAGCTTGATCGCCATGTCAAAGGCCGGGCGGGCCGCGATCCGCGCCACGTAATCGCGCAGGTTCGGCAGGTCATCGCCGAAGGGCACCGAGAGGTTGGACATGAAACAGGCATGCCCCAGCATGATGTCGGCCCCCGAGAATGCGCCGATGATATACTCCTTGCCTGCAAGCGCTGCATCGATGGGCGCCACGGCCTTGCCCAAAAGCTTCAGTGCCTTTTGCAGCGCATCCTCGCTGCGCCGCTCGGGCGGCAACAGCACGGTCTGGACCACGATCTCATTGATCGGCGGCATGATCATGCCTTCGACATAGTGAAACCATTGCAGGTAATAGGGAAATTCCGGCGCATCGACGGCAGGCTTCAGCGTGCCGGGCGCGTGACGCTCCAGGATGTAATCCACAATCGCGCCGCTCTCGAAGATCGTGACCGCGCCATCTTCCAGAACCGGCACCCGGCCCAGCGGATGCCGGGCCCGGTGTTCGGGCGATTTCAGCCCCTCTTTGCTGAAATCGAGCTTCACGAGCTCATAGTCGAGCCCCAGCTCCTCAAGCAGCCAGACGATCCGGCCCGAGCGGGTTTTGTGCGTGAAATAGAGCTTCAGCATGTCAGGCCGCCGCCGTGGCCGGGCGCGGAATGCCCAGCATCTGGCGTGCCTCGGCAGGGGTGGCCGGCTCCATCCCCATATCGCGCACCTGCCGCACCAGCCGTTCGACCAGCATCAGGTTCGTGGCCAGCTTGCCGCGCGCGTAATACATATTGTCTTCCAGCCCGACGCGCACATGCCCGCCACATAAAAGCGCGCCCATCGCGCCGGGAAGCTGGGCCGGACCGATGCCCGAGACGGTGAAGATCGAGCCTTCGGGCAGCAGATCGCGCATCGCCACCAGGGTTTTCAGCGACCAGGGCATCGCGCCCTGGATGCCTTTCTCGACCCCCAGGACAAAGTTGAAGATATAGGGCGGCTCGTCGAGCCCCTCGCGGATCAGCTGGATCGGGTCAAGCATATGGCCGATCGACATGCATTCCCATTCGGGCTTGATGCCGCGATCCTTCATCATCTGCGCCAGATCCCGCGAGCGCGGGAGCGAGGCGTTCATCATGATGGTCTTGCCCTCGTAATAGGTGTTGGCCACGAAGGCATCATGGGTGCAGATCTCGGGCCCGCCATCGACGCCCTTGATGCGCTGCTCCCAAAGCATCTCCAGATCGCCGCTGGCCAGGGGGCCGACCATTTCGCCGGTGGGGCCGCCGCCGGTGGAGTTGTTGATCACAATGTCGCAGCCCGCGCGGATCCGGTCATTGATGTCGCGGTAGATGCCGGCATCGCAGCTGGCGAGGTCGTCCTTGTCGCGGGCATGCACCGCCACGACGCTGGCGCCAGCCTCGCAGCAGCGGATCACATCCTCGGCGATCTCGGCCGGCTGGGTCGGCAGGTCGGGGTTCATCTGCTTGGTGCCCAGCCCGCCGGTGGGGGCGATGGTGATGATGACTTTCTTGTCGGTCATGGTTTTCCTCCCTCACCCGGCCGCCCGGGGAACGCCCAGCATCTCGCGGGCCTCATCGGGCGTGGCGACCTCCATATTCATGTCGTGAACCTGCCGGACCAGCCGCTCGACAAGCTGGAGATTGGTCGCAAGCTGCCCGCGCGAATAGTACATGTTGTCCTCAAGCCCGACCCGCACATGCCCGCCGCACAAAAGCGCGCCCATCGCCGCCGGCACCTGCGCCGGCCCGATGCCCGAGACGGTGAAGACCGAGCCCTTGGGCAGCTCATCGACCAACTGGGTCAGCACCTTGGGGGTGAAGGGCAAGGCCCCCTGAAAGCCCTTATGGGCGCCCAGCACGAAGTTGAAATTATAGGGCGGCTCATCGAGCCCCTCTTCGATCAGCCGGATCGGGTCGATCATATGGCCCAGATTGAAGCATTCCCATTCGGGCTTGATGCCGCGCTCCTTCATCATCACGGCCAGCTCGCGCGACCGGTTATAGGGCGTCATCACATAGACATTGCCGCCGTTGAAATTGGCCACGATGGTGTGGGCGTCATGGGTGCAGATCTCGGCGCCGGCCTCGACGCCCTTGATCCGCTGCTCCCACATGATCTCCAGATCGCCACCGCCCAGATCGCGCACCATATCGCCCGACACGCCACCGCCGGTGGAGTTGTTGATGATGATGTCGCATTTGGCGCGGATGCGGGTGTTGATGTCGCGGTAGATCTCCGGATTGCAGGTCGCCCCGTCATCGGGCCGGCGCGCATGCACGGCCACGACGCTGGCGCCCGCGGCCGCGCAGGCGGCGACGTCATTGGCGATCTCCTCGGGCTGGGTCGGCAGATCCGGGTTCATCGCCTTGGTGCCCATACCGCCCGTCGGGGCGATGGTGATGATGACTTTTCCCTTTGCCATGAATGGCCTCCCTGTCAGTCTGCGCCGAGAAGTGTTCTGAGGGCGCTTATGTCACCGGCCCGGAGCCGGCCTTCGCGTTGCACGAAGAGCGCCCGGGTTTCTGATCCTTGGAAATGGGTCTTGCCGCCGACCTGGCCGTCATAGGCGAGGGTGAATGTGCGGCTCTCCCAGCTGATTTCGGTGATGGCGATGGTCAGCGCATCGCCTTCGGTCACCGGCGCGCGAAAGCTGCATGCCGCATCGGTCAGCCCGATGCCCTTGGCGTTGAGCTGCGCGCAGATGGCGGCATGCCCGCCGGCCTTTACGGCCAGGAAGCTGTGGAAGGTGCGGTCGAGCCAGGCAAAGAGGTTGGGGTAAAAGACGATCCCCGCGGGATCGCAATCGCCAAAGCTCACCCGGTATGTGGCGGCAAAGACGCTCATGCCTCGGCATCCGGCTGCTGGCCCGGCGCGGCATCGGCAAAGGCGGGCAGGGCCTGGCAGGTCGCGTAGACCCGCTGAATGCGGGGCATGTCGGCGATGTCGAGGCCAAACCGCGCGGCCGAAAACACCTGCGGGACCAGGCAGATATCGGCAAGGCTCGGTGCGTTGCCAAAGCAGAACGGGGCGCTGGGGCGGGCCGCCAGCAGGGCCTCGGCCGCGCCAAGCCCATCGGCGATCCAGCGCTGGCACCAGGCATCCTTAGCGGCCTGATCGGCCCCGAACGCCTCGCCCAGATGTTGCAGCACGCGCAGGTTTTGCAGCGGGTGGATGTCGCAGGCGATGATCTGGGCAAAGGCGCGGACCTGGGCACGCAGATCGGCATCCTCGGGCACCAGCCGAGCGCCCGGCTGGGTCTCGTCGAGCCATTCGATGATGGCGAGCGACTGGCCCAGCGTCAGATCGCCCGAGCGCAGGGTGGGCACCAGCCGCTGGGGGTTCATCGCCACATAATCGGGGTGGTTCTGCTGCCCGCCATCCTTGCGCAGATGCACCGATGTAAACGCGTACTCCACGCCCTTGAGATTGAACGCAATCCGGCAGCGATAGGCCGCAGAGCTTCGGAAATATCCGTGAAAGGCGATCATTCCGGCTGACCGATGGACAGGGCGATCTCGCCCAGCCCATCAATGCCGCCGGTGATCATGTCGCCGGCCACCACCGGCCCCACGCCTGCTGGGGTTCCGGTCATGATGATGTCGCCGGGCTGCAGATGGTAATAACGCGACAGGTGGCTGACGATCTCATCGAGCTTCCAGATCAGATCGCTCAAAAGCGCATCCTGCTTGACCTCGCCATTCACCTCCAGATGGATGCGCTGGGGGCCGATTTCGGGCGCATCCGCGGCCTTGATCATCGGCGAGACTACGGCCGAGCCCTCGACATCCTTGCCCAGATCCCAGGGGCGGCCCTTTTCGCGCGCCTCAAGCTGGCGGTCGCGCCGGGTCATGTCGAGCCCGCAGCCATAGGCATAGATCGCCCCGGCCGCCGCTGCCAGATCGCCGCGAAACACCGGCGCGCCGAGCGCGATGACCAGTTCCATCTCGTAATGGAAATTCTCGGTGCCGGGCGGGTAGGGCAGGGTCGCGCCCGAGGCCAGGATCGCCGAGGCCGATTTGGTGAAGTAAAACGGCGCCTCGCGATCGACCTCCACGCCCATTTCGGCGGCATGGGCGGCATAGTTGCGCCCCACGCAGAAGATGCGGTTCACGGGATAGGCGGCAGTTTCGCCCACCACCGGAATGGTCTGAACCTCGGGGGCGTCGAACAGAAGGCCGCTCATCGGGCACGTTCCTCATAGTAACGGAGCTTTTCCTGCAGCGGCCGGTCATGGACGCGGACCAGAAAGCTCTCGTCCTCGGCCCGATGCGTGATCTCGGCAAAGATCGGCGCGGTGAAGGTGTCCTTCGGCCCCCATTCGAACCGCTCGCCATTGATGATGCTCACGCCCTTGCCGCGCACGACATGGAAGGCCGAGGAGATCGAGCGCAGGGGCGGCGCATCGCTCTGCCCGGCCGCGAGCATCATGGCGGTAAAGCCCAGCGCGGGCAGCACCGGCTCGCCGGTTTCGGGGTTCACATAATCAAGCTCGGCCGCACCGGTCTGGCCGTATTTTGCAAGCTGGCGCAGCGCCGCTTCGGTCTTCTCCCATGGATAGCGCACCATCGGATAGGGCCGTGCGGTCTCGCCGGGCTTTTTGGTCGGCACCAGGCCGGCGGAGAGAAACTCCACCTGGCTGGCATCGGGCCGGTTGCGCTGCGCCTGCAGGGCGCCTTCCTCGGCATAGGAGCCTTCGAGGTAGTAATAAAGCGGCAGATCCAGCGCATCGAGCCAGACCACCGGGCCTTCGCCGTCATGCCAGTGCTCATGCCACATGCCGCCCGGCGTCAGCACCAGATCGCCATCCTGCATGGGCAGCTTTTCGCCATCGACCACGGTGTAGCCGCCCTCGCCCTCCACGATGATCCGCACCGCCGAGGGGGTGTGGACATGGGCGGGTGCGGTTTCGCCGGGCAGCAGATATTGCAGCCCCAGATAGATCGAGGCCGTGGCCTGCATCGCGCCCACCCCGCGGCCGGGATCGCTGAGCACCAGCACCCGGCGCTCGGCCTTTTCCACCGGGGTCAGCTCGCCCGCACGCACCAAAAGCGGGCGCAGCGCCGCATAGCTCCAAAAGCCCGGCTGGGTGACGGCGGCGGGCTGCCCATGCGGCAGAACATTGCGCATCATCGGCCAAAGCGGCGCGACCCCGGCGGCCGTCATGGCGTCGCGATAGTCTTGCGGCAGGTCTTCTAGGGTGCCCAGTTGGTCTGACATGCGTTCGTCCTGTCATTCATGCGGCGCTGGCCGCGATTTCCGGGACCAGTTGAGACAATGCCTCGCCGGCGTCGGCCCATTCTGCCTGCCGTTTGGCGGCAATGTCCCGAAGCGGCGGCGGGATCATCACCTCGCGCTGAAACTCCGGCCGGGCGTGCAGTTGCGCAAACCACGCGCCCAGATGCGGCCAAGTCTCGGCGATGGGATAGCCGCAGCCATGCAGCCTTGCGCAATAGACATACCAGGCAATGTCGAGCACCGAGAGTGCATCGCCCATCACGAAGGGCGTTTGCGCCAGCTGCGCCTCGATCCGGTCGAACGCGGCATTGAACTTGGTCACCGCCGCCCGTGCACGCTCGATGGAGACGCCGTCATTGGCGCGAATTTCCTCGAAATAGGCAATCTCCACGGCCTTATGCGCGTCCACCTGGCCGCCCACGGTGGCCGAGCCGGTGCTGGCATAGGCCTCCATGGCCTTGGGCGGCTTTTTGCCCGCCTCCGAGGGGAAGAGATAGCGCCCCGACAGGGCCCGCAGGTCGAGATGGAGATTGTCTTCCTCGACCAGCGCATGCAGCGCCTGGTCCTTCATGGCCTGCGGGATCATCGCCGGCTCGGGAAATGCGGCCTCGATGTATTCCAGGATGTCGTTGCTTTCGATGATGACCGTGCCGTCATGCACCAGCGTCGGCACCAGCCCGCGCGGGTTGATGCCCAGATACCAGGGCTCGTAGTTCTTACCCGCCGGGATATCGACGATATGCGAGGTCCAGTCGAGCCCCTTGCTCGCCAGATAGATGCGCAGCTTTTGTGAACAGGACGAGCCGGGATGGTGCAGAAGATGCAGCCCCTGCCAGCCCAGAACCTCGGTCGTCTGGATTTCGCTTTCGAGCAGCGTGACCATCCCTCACTCCGTCGTCGCGAAGGGGATGCCGGCCGTCACGAACACCTCCGGCACCGGCGTGCCCCAGAGATTGGCCCAGCGCGCCGCGAGACCTTGGGAGTTGTCCCAGACACCGGTCTTATGCAGGGCATCATTGCCGACATGCAGCATCTCGGTGGAGTTCTCGACCACGCATCCTATCGGATCGAGATAATAGGTGAACACGTTCTCGCCATTGCCATGGCGCCCGGGGCCGAAGATCAGGGCCGAGTCCCGCTGTGCCAGATTGTCGGCAATCCGTTGCAGGTCATAAAGGCTGTGATGGTCAAACGCATAGTGATGCATCCGCAATTCGGGCTCGCCGACAAGCGCGATGGTGTGGTGGAACCCGTCCTCGGCCCGCAGCCAGAACCCGCCGTAATCCGACAGCCGGTCGGTTGCTTTCATGCCGAACACCTGTTCGACCATGTTCACCTCAGCCTCAAGATTGGGCGTGAGATAGTTGACATGTTCCAGCCGGCGGGGCCGCGGGCCGCCGCCACCGATGTACCATTTCGAGCGGTCGCGCGTGATCGGCGAATGGATCTCATAGGTGGCGCCGCCGGGCGAGCGCAGCCGCACCGCGCGGTCATACCCCGGCCCCATGGGCGTGTCGTCGAGAATGGTCAGCCCGTCGGATTTCGCCCGCGCCATGACCTCATCGACCGCCGCATCGTTGATCGCCTCAAGGCCGATCGCCACGGTCTCGCCGGCGCCTTTGACATAGGTGACTTCGTGATGACGGGCATTGCTAGATAGATAGACCGTATCGCCATCGCGCCCGGTGACCCGCACGCCGCTGATATCGCATAAATGCTGGGCCGCCGCTTCGGGATCGGGCGCGCTGAGGACCACGTGACCCATTTGACGAATGAGGTAGCTCATCTCTTTTCCTTCCCAGCAGACCGGCCGGGCCTGGTGCGACCGGCATTGTTCGGGTGTCTGTCGACCGAGGCCAGCGCGAGGCACCGCTTTGACGGCAATCTACGAAAAAATATATTTTTGGTAAAGAAAATTTTTTGTTCGCACTGTCAGGAAAGTCGGTGTACACTGCGCCAGACACAGGAATAAGGTGGATCGCCCTCTATGGCCGCGGAGAGCCAAACGACGCAGACCTATGAAGCACTGAAATCGGAACTTCTGGACGGGCAGTTCCAGCCCGGATCCAAGCTGAAGATCGATCAGATCCGGGAGCGTTGCAACGCAAGCCCCGGTGCTGTGCGCGAAGCCCTGTCCCGTCTGACCAGTGACGGGTTGGTCGTCTCATTGCCGCAGCGCGGCTTTATCGTGGCGCCGATCTCGGCGGATGATCTGGTCGATCTGACCGCGGTCAGGATCGAGATCGAGACCAATTGCCTGCGCAGCGCCATCGAACATGGCGATCTGGCCTGGGAGGGGCGCATCCAGGCCGCCTGGCACCAGCTCAAGCACACGCCGTTGATCGCCGAGGATGGCCAGACCTTCAACCGCAGCTGGACCGAGGCGCATGGGCTGTTTCACGACGCGCTGATCGATGCCTGCACCAGCAAATGGTGGCTGAAGCTGCGCGAGCAGATGTTCATACAGGCCGAGCGCTACAGGCGCATCCTTGTGTCGCTTGCAAAGGGCCGCCGCGATGTCGATTCCGAGCATGAGGGCATTGTCAGGGCCACGCTGGCCCGCGACGGCGATCTTGCCTGCAAACTGCTCGAGGCGCATCTGCAGCGGACGATGGACCATCTTCTGGAGGCGGCGACACCCCTGCTGGCGCATGAGGACGCGCAGCCCCGGGGTCAGGAGAAATCTCTCCAATTCCGGTAAAAATATATTTTTTTCTTGATTTGACGCTCTGATCCGCCGATGAATGGTGCAGGCCAAAACGGCCGCCGGCCGCCAGGGCCCGGCGCGCCGTTTCGCGACACGGCAAAGCGGAGGTCAAAATGAGCGTGTCCGAGCAAATCCGGAAAGAGGTTCTCGACAAGCTTGTAAGCGATGTAAACCAACGCATGAAGAAGTTCAGCGCGGGTCGGGTCGTCAACGGCCAGGCCGGGGCGACGCCACGGTTTGAGCTCTACCATTGCTCGCTGTCGCTGTGCTCGCACAAGGTTCGCGCGGTGTTGGCCGAAAAGGGCGCGCCCTACATCTCGCATGCCATGAGCATCATGCCCGCCGGCAATCTCATTCCGCAGAATTATCGCCCGGAATATGTGCGCCTGCGCCTGAAGGGGCAGGAACGCCCGCATTTCGTGTCCGGCTACACCGGGGTGTCCTCGGTCGAACAAGAGGGGTTCGACCCCTGCGTGGTGCCAACGCTGGTCGACCACCAGGACGGCCGCATCGTCATCGATTCCAAGCGGATCTGTGAGTATATCGACGAGAACGCGGATCAGGGCGCGCCGTTGATCCCGGCCGATATGAAAGACGCGGTTGAAGAGCAACTGGTCCTGGTCGACCGTGCGCCGCATGTCGCGCTGCTTTACGGCGCACATCCGAAGGAAGATCGCCGCCCCTCGGGCCTGGCCGGCAATATCAAGGGCGTGCATGCCCGCAAGATCCGCTGTCTGCGCGGCCTTATTGACCATATCGGCGCCGATGAGCCGGAGCTGAAGGCGGCCTATGAGGCAAAGATTGCCAAGGAGACGGCGGCCGGCGAATTCATGCTCGACGACGCGCAAATGATCGCGGCCCATGAACATGCCCGGGAACATGTCCGCGATCTTGAGGTGCAGCTTTCAAAAAGCGGCGGGCCCTGGGTCTGCGGCGATCGCTATACAATGGCCGACATTGTCTGGACCGTCAGCCTCTACCGTCTGCAATGGCTGGGCAATGAGCAGTTCTGGGGCGCGGAGACCGGGCTGACCCTGGTTCCCGAATATTACGCGCGCGCCAGCGAACGCCCCTCGTTCCGGGCAGCGGTGCGCGACTGGAAATACTCCCACGGCCCGTCGCCTTATGTGCCGGAGATGGCCACCGGCGGCGCGAAATTTGCATTCCTGATGCACACGCTCCGGGAAACGAGCCTGAGGGAAGCGATCTTTGGCTCTGACATTCGTCTTCCCAAACAGTGAACTTTCGTTCGGGTTGGCTGCCCGAGCCAGATCAAGGACCCAAGCATGCGACTGGTAACTTACACATTGGACGATGAAACCCGGCTTGGCGCCCAGAAGGGCGACGGTATTGTCGATCTGAACGCCGCCGACAGCGCATTGCCCGCCGATATGCTGGGCCTGCTGCAGGGCGGCGACGATCTGATGGCCAAGGCACGTGCGGTGGTCGCCGCGGCCGAGCCCACGATCGCCCTGGCCGATGTCACGCTGGAAAGCCCGATCCCCAATCCGCCCCGGATCTTCGCAATCGGGTTGAACTATCTCGATCACTACTATGAAA
>JBCBKN010000012.1:0-23818 GCA_038521775.1 Pseudomonadota bacterium
CCGATCAGCCAGCAGGCCCCGATAAAGGCATAGCCCGCGGTCAGGCACAGCCCGGTCAGGAGCGAGAAGGCAAGCGTGAAGGGCGTGACCTCCAGCCCCATGATGTAGAGCCCCAGCATGGTGCCCTGAGAGAGGGCGGTCATCAGCGACCCGGCAAAAAAGGCCCGGTTCCAGGCCGGTTTCTGGGCCGCCGGGGCCTTGGCGCGGAACTCGAACGCCACCCCGCGCAGGATCAGCCCGATCAGCATCACCGCCACGGGCAGATAAAGCGTCGACAGGATCTCGCCATGCGCCGCCGGAAAGGCCACCAGCAAAAGCCCGATGGCCAGGACCAGCCAGGTTTCATTGGCGTCCCAGAAGGGGCCGATCGAGGCGACCATCCGGTCCTTCTGGTCGTCATCGGCGACGGGAAACAGGATCCCCACGCCCAGATCGAACCCGTCGAGCACGACATAGACGAGGATCGAGACGCCCATCAAAGCGGCAAAGGCAAAGGGCAGCCAGATGGCGGGATCGTCAAACAGGTCCATCATCGCGCTCACTCCGCCGGCATCAGGCCGGACGGGCCGGTCTTGCCCCGCGGCTCCAGCGTGCGCTCGCCCCGCGCGGCCCGGGCGGCCAGGTGAAAGACGACGCCGATGTAAAGGATGGTCAGCGCCAGATAGACCGCCAAATAGGCAATCAGCGTGCCCAGCACCATCGGCGCCGGCACATCCGCGACCGCCTCGGCCGTCGTCACCACGCCCTGCACCAGCCAGGGCTGCCGCCCGATCTCGGTCGTGTACCAGCCGGCCAGCGTGGCGATCCAGCCGGCAAAGCTCATCGCCACCAGGCCGCGCAGGACCCAGGGGTTGAGCCGGTCGACGCCGCGTCGCCAGATCAGAAAGCCCACGGCCCAGGACACGGCCAGCATCGCCATGCCCGTTGCGACCATGATCCGGAAGGACCAGAAGACCGGCGCGACCGGCGGGTGCAACACCTCGCCATCAACGACAAAATCGTTCAGCCCCGGCACGACGCCGTTCGCATCATGGGTCAGGATCAGGCTGGCGCCATTGGGAATGGCGATCTCAAAGCGGTTCTCGCGCGCCGCCTCATCGGGCAGCGCAAACAGCACCAGCGGCACCCCGGCGCGGGTTTCCCAATTGCCCTCCATCGCGGCCACCTTCTGGGGCTGATGCTCGAGCGTGTTGAGCCCGTGCAGATCGCCCATGAAGATCTGCAGCGGAATGAGCGCCGCGGCCAGCCATATGCCGGTTTTGAGCGTGAGGCGCACGCCGGGCGAGCGGTCGCCGATCAGCCGGCGGAAGGCCGAGACGCCGGCGATCAGAAACGCCACCGTCAGACCCGACGCCAGCAGCATATGGGTGAGCCGGTACGGCATCGAGGGGTTGAAGATGATCGCCCACCAATCGGTGGCATGGACAATCCCGTCGCGCAGCTCATAGCCCGCCGGGGTGTGCATCCAGGAATTCAGCACCAGGATCCAGAACGCGCTGAGGCTGGTTCCGACCGCCACAAAAAGCGTGGCCAGGGTGTGCACCCATCCCGGCACGCGGCTGGCGCCAAAGAGCATGATGCCCAGAAACGCCGCTTCCAGAAAGAAGGCGGTCAGCACCTCATAGGCCAGCAAGGGCCCGGCGACATTGCCGACCTTTTCCATAAAGCCCGGCCAGTTGGTGCCGAACTGGAACGACATGGTCACGCCCGACACGACGCCCAGCCCGAAGCTGAGCGCAAAGACCTTCACCCAGAAGCGATAGGCGGCCATCCAGCGCTCGTCGCCGGTGGCGTTGTAGCGCAGCTTGAAAAACAGGAGCACCCAGCCCAGCGCGATGGTGATCGTGGGAAACAGGATGTGAAACGAGATGTTTGCACCGAACTGGATCCGCGACAGCAGCAGCGTGTCCATGAACGCCTCCTTTCTTTGGCTTCTACTGGCGAGATACGTTCCAGATGCCCCTTTGGTAGGCGGTTGCGGCGGCCTGACACGGTTAACCGCTGGCGCGGATCGTCGCAGGGCGCGGTTGTCTTTCGTGCGCGCCACGCCATTCTTGCGCCAAGGGGCCGGGCCCGAAGCGGGGAGGATTGTGTGGACAAGGACGGGCTTGAGGCGATCAGGGATGGGGTCGCGCGGCTGTGCGCTGGGTTTCCGGGCGCGTATTGGCTCAAGCTGGATCGGGCGCAGGCCTATCCGACCGAATTCGTGCAGGCGCTGACCGAGGCGGGATATCTGGGCGCGCTGATCCCCGAGGCCTATGGCGGCTCGGGCCTGCCGTTGCGGGCCGCCGCCACGATCCTGGAAGAGATCCATGCCCAGGGCGGCAATGCCGCTGCCTGCCATGCCCAGATGTACACCATGGGCACGGTTCTTCGCCACGGCTCGGCGGCGCAGAAGGAGGCCTATCTGCCCGAGATCGCGGCGGGAACGCTGCGGCTCCAGGCCTTTGGGGTGACCGAGCCCAGCTCGGGGACCGACACACTCAGCCTCAAGACCACCGCCCGGCGCGAGGGCGACCGCTATATCGTCAACGGCCAGAAGATCTGGACGAGCCGGGCCGAGCATTCCGATCTGATGCTGCTGCTGGCCCGCACCAGCCCGGCTGACGAGGCCGGGCACCGCACCGCCGGGCTGTCGGTGTTTCTGGTCGACATGCGCAAGGTGCGGGGCAAGGGGCTGACCATCCGCCCGATCCGCACCATGATGAACCATGCCACAACCGAGCTTTTCTTTGACAATATGGAGGTGCCGGCCACGGCTCTGATCGGCGAGGAAGGGCGCGGGTTTCGCTATATCCTGTCGGGCATGAATGCCGAGCGGATCCTGATTGCGGCCGAATGCATCGGCGATGCGAAATGGTTCATCGCCCGGGCCAGCGCCTATGCCGGTGACCGTGCGCTTTTCGGGCGGCCGATCGGGGCCAATCAGGGCGTGCAGTTTCCCATCGCCCGCGCCTATGCCCAGATGCGCGCGGCCGAGCTGATGGTCCACCGCGCGGCCGAGCTTTACGATGCGGGCGAGACGGCGGGCGAGGAGGCGAACATGGCCAAGCTGCTGGCCGCCGATGCCTCCTGGGCCGCCGCGGATATGTGCGTGCAGACCTATGGCGGCTTTGGCTTTGCCGAGGAGTATGATGTGGAGCGCAAGTTCCGCGAGACCCGGCTCTATCAGGTGGCGCCGATCTCCACCAACATGATCCTTGCCTATCTTGCGCAACATGTGCTTGGCCTGCCGCGCAGCTATTGACGCGCAATTGGGAGCACAGCCCGGGGGGCGCATTCGGGAGGTGCAAATGGGGTCGCAACTGGGGTCGCATCTGAGAGCGCAGGGGGACGCGGCGTGACCACGCTTTACATCGATGCCGATGCCTGCCCGGTCAAGGCCGAGGCCGAGACGGTGGCCACCCGCCACAAGGTGCCGATGCTGCTGGTTTGCAATGGCGGGATCCGGCCGTCGCGCAACCCGCTGGTGACCCTCAAGATCGTCGATGAAGGGCCGGATGCGGCCGATCGCTGGATTGCTGCGCAATGCGGGCCGGATGATGTGGTCGTGACCGGCGATCTGCCGCTTGCCGATCGCTGTCTTGCCGCCGGGGCGGGGGTGCTTCAGCACAATGGCGAGGTGCTGAGCGCGGCCAATATCGGCCCGCGTCTGGCAACGCGCGATCTGATGGGCGATATCCGCGCGGCCGATCCGTTCTTTCGCGGCGGCGCGGCGGGGTTTTCAAAGGCTGACCGGGCGCGGTTTCTGCAGGCGCTGGATCTGGCGCTGCTCAGGGCGCTGACCCGGGCCGGGCGGCGCTGATGGGCGCGCTGGACGGTCTGCTGGTCGTGACGCTGGAACAGGCGGTGGCCGCCCCCATGTGCTCGGCCCGGCTGGCCGATGCCGGCGCGCGGGTGATCAAGGTCGAACGGCCGGAGGGCGATTTTGCCCGCGGCTATGACAGCACGGCGGCGGGTCAGTCGAGCTATTTTGTCTGGCTCAATCGCGGCAAGCAGTCGATCTGTCTTGATCTGCGCGACCCGGCCGAGCGGGCCGTGCTGGGCCGGATGATCGCATCCGCCGATGTCTTCATCCAGAACCTCAAGCCCGGAGCGCTGGACCGGCTGGGCCTGGTGCGGGACGAACTGGCCGGTGCGCATCCGCGGCTGATCATGGTCTCGATCTCGGGTTATGGCGAAACCGGCCCTCTGGCCGGGCGCAAGGCCTATGACCTCTTGATCCAGGCCGAGGCGGGGCTGGCCAGCATCACCGGCGGGCCCGAGCAGCCTGCCCGCGTGGGGGTGTCGATCGTCGATATTGCCACGGGCAATGCGGCCTATCAGGCGGTGCTGGAGGCGCTGATCGCCCGCGGCATCTCCGGCCGGGGCGCCGATATCCGCCTGTCGATGTTCGATGTCATCGCCGATTGGATGGCCGTGCCGCTGATCCAGCATGAGGGCGGGCAAACACCGGCACGGGTGGGGCTCGCCCATCCCTCCATCGCCCCCTATGGGGTGTTTCGCACCCGCGACGGTGCGGATGTGCTGATCTCCATCCAGTCCGACCGTGAATGGGCCGTGCTGGCGGAGACGGTGCTGAACCGGCCGGAGCTTGCCCGCGATCCGCGCTTTGCGCGCAATGTCGACCGGGTCGCCGCCCGTGCCGAGACCGATGCGGCCGTGGCCGCGGCCTTTGCCGCGCGGGACCGGGCAGAGCTGCTGGCGCTGCTCGATGCCGCCCAGATCGCCTGTGCCGAGGTCAATGACCTCGCCGGGCTCTCGGCGCATCCGCATCTGCGGCGCGTTCTGGTCCAGACCGAAGGCGGCCCGGTGGCGCTTCCCGCCCCGCCCCTGCCACGGGGCGGTTTGGGGCCGGTTCCGGCGCGCGATGCCGATGGTGCCGCGCTGCGCGCAGAATTTGCCGCGCCACCCTTATAGGCCGGTCAGCCGGGTTGCGCCGCGCTGGCGGTGATCTGCCGGGTGCCGATGCATTCGCCCAGAAAGGCAACCATCGCGGTGACGGCCATGAAAAGCACCGGCATGTGACCGCTCAGCACGAACTCGACCATGCCGGCCAGGAACGGCAGCCAGACCAGAAACTCAAAGGGACGGGCCAGGGCGGCGAGGATGCCGGGTTCGTATGCGGCCTCCTCATCGTGTTTTGCGGGGTCTTGGGGGATATCGAGCGTGTGGGCTACGCAGGACATGGGGACACTCCGAACAAGCAACAGAACAACGAGTTTCGCGGGATGCCGGCTGGCATCGCATGCTGTTGACCATTGCGCATCCCGCGCGTTTGCGCAGTGTCGGGCGTCACATGCTAAGCGAAAACGGTTGCTGGCCGCGGTCGCTGCACGCCACGGGAGGTGAGTGCCGCGCTTTGGGTGCCGGGCGTGCGGCCGTCAGAGGGACAGGCAGATGCCGAGCCAGACCGAAACCATTGTGGACACGCTGCTGGCCCGGATCGATGCGGGCGGGCTCAATCCCGGTGACCGGCTCGACGAGGCGGCACTGGCCGCGGATTTTGCGGTGTCACGCACGCCGGTGCGCGAGGCGGTGCTGCGGCTGGAGGCCTGGGGCATTCTGCTGCGCCGTCCGCGGGGCGGGGCGGTGGTGTTCCGCCCCACGCTGGAGGAGTTCCTTGCGATCCTGGAGGTGCATGCCCGGCTGGAAGGCCAGGCCGCCGGGCTTGCGGCGCGTCGGCTGAGCCCGGCCGGGGCGCGGGCGATCGAAACGACGCTTGCGGCCTGCGCTGCGCATCACGCCCGGCATGGCGAGGCGGAGGGGGATGCCTATTACGCGCTCAACATGGCCTTTCACGAAGCGGTGGCGCAGGCCGCGGCCAACCCGGTTCTGCTCTCGCATATCAAGATGAATGCCCGGCGGCTGATGGCCTATTACCGGGTCCGCTACCGGCTGCACGGGGCGATCAGCGCGTCGATCTTTGACCATGAGGCCATTGCCGCGGCGGTTCTGGACGGCGCTTCGGAACGGGCGGATGCCTTGATGGCCGCGCATGTGCAGTTTGACAGCGCGACCGCCTATGACCTGCTGGCAATGCTCGACGCGCCGGACTAGCGCGGTGTCAGTCAGCGGTCCGCGCGGCCTCGAAAAAGCGGATGGCCCATTGGGCAAAGACCGGCCCGTCGGTGGGCAGACCCGCCTCGGCGCGCGCGCGGGCCAGCACCGGTTCGGGCAGCTTGCCGTCGAGCAGGCGGGCAAGGCCGGCCATGAAGGCCGGATACATCTCCGGATGATACTCGGTGGCCAGGATATGGGTGCCGATGCTGAACATGCCGACGGGGCAGTCGGCGCTGCGGCTGAGCACCACCGCCTCCGGCGGCAGTGCGGTGACCTGCTCGCCATGCGCGGCATAAAGCGACAGCGCATCGCGGGGCGGCTGCATCCAGGGCGGCTGCATCCAGGGCGCGAGGGCGCAGATCTCGGTCGTCTCGACGCCCAGCACGAAGCGGCCCGGGTTGGGGCCGACCTGGCCGCCCAGCGCCTGGGCAATCGCCTGATGGCCAAAGCAGACGCCCAGCATCGGGTGCCGGGCGGCATGCAGATCCCTGATCAGCGCCATCAGCCGTCCGATCCAGGGCGCGGGGTCATGGACCGAGGCCGGGCTGCCGGTGATGATGGTGGCATCAAAGGCCAGCGGATCGGGCGCAAACACCCCGTCGCGCACCGCGAAGGTTTCGAACCGCCAATTCGGGCGAAACGGCCCCAAGAGCGCGCGCAGCTTGCCCGCATCATCGGGATGGCGGAGCGCGAAATCCGACGGATCCACGGTCGTGAGCAAGATCGCGATGCGCATGGGCGGGCTTTCGTATAAATATGGCGCTTGAAAAAATACCTAACCTGTGGCTCGGTTCCCTTCAAGCCAGGGCAGGGAGAGGGCGATGACGGTCTGGGCCCCCAGCGATGACGGATATGCAGATCTCTCCAGCCATGACGTGTTTGCGCGCGGCGCCCCACACAACACCTTTGCCCGGCTGCGCCGCGAGGCCCCGCTGCACTGGCAGGACTGGTCCGGCGGGCAGGGGTTCTGGAACGTCACGCGCCATGCCGATATCGAGACGCTGAACCGCGAGCCGGGCCTCATGTCCTCGGCCCGGGGGATCCGCATGGAGGATCAGAGCTATGAGGAATATCTCGCCCGGCGCACCTTTCAGGAGACGGACCCGCCCGAGCACACGCGCACCCGCCGCAAGGTCAATGCCGCCTTTGCCAAGCCGGTGATCGCGCGGTTCGAGGCCGACATCCGCGCGCTGAGCGCCGAGATCCTGGACCAGGCGCTGGCCAGCCCGGAATTCGACGCAACCCGGGCCATTGCCCGGCAATTGCCGATGCGCATGCTGGGGCGGATCCTGGGCACCCGGGACGAAGATCTGGAATGGCTGGTTGAAAAGGGCGATGCGCTGATCGCCAACACCGATCCCGACTTTACCGAGCATGTGATGGACCGGCTGGACACCGACGCCTATCGCATGATGCCCTTCAACTCGCCCGCCGGCGCCGAGCTTTACGATTATGCCCAGGGGCTGATGGCGGCCAAGGCGGCCGAGGGCGACAAATCGGGCGTGCTGCACATGATCCGCCAGCCCGATGAGGACGGGCAGGTGATCTCCGAGACCGAGTTCCGCAACTTCTTTTGCCTGCTGGTGGCGGCCGGCAATGACACCACGCGCTATTCCATCGCCGCCGGGATCCAGGCCCTGTGCCGCCAGCCCGAATTGCTGCCGGCGCTGCGGGCCGGCGGCCCGATCTGGGACAGCATGGCCGATGAGATCATCCGCTGGGCCTCGCCGGCCACCTATTTCCGCCGCACCGCCACGCGTGACCATCATATGCATGGGCAGACCATCCGCGAGGGCGACAAGGTGCTGCTCTGGTTTGCCTCGGCCAATCGCGATGCGGCGATGTTTGCGGACCCGTTTCGCGTCGATCTCACCCGCAAGCCCAACCGGCATCTGAGCTTTGGGCAGGGCGGGCCGCATGTCTGCCTGGGCATGTGGCTGGCCCGGCTGGAGGTGCGGGTGGTCTTTGAAGAACTCGTCCGGCGCATCGGACATATCGAACAGACCGGGCCGGAGGCGTTCGTGCGGTCGAATTTCGTGGGCGGGATCAAGCGGCTTCCCGTTCGCGTAACGCTGCACTAGCTTTGGCGCGCAAGATCAGGGAGACGGCATATGGGCGAGCGGCTGCGGCTGTTATTCTGCGATCATCTCAACCTGCCGCGGGGTAAATACATCCCCGAGCGCAAGATCGGCGAGGGTGAAAGCCGGTTCTGCCGCTCCACCTTCGCGGTGACCTATGACAAGGATCTGATCCCTTCGCCCGGCTCGATGATGCTCGAAGGTCTGCCCGACATGATCGCGCGGTTCGATCGGGGCAATGTCCGCCCGGGATGGGAGGATGACACCAATGTCGTGGCCGCGAGCCTGTTTGACGCCGAGGGCGCGCCGCTGCCGATGTGCGGGCGCGGGGCGCTGCAACGCGCCATCGCCGACTGGCAGGGCAAGGGGCTTTCGCCCAAGGTGGGCATCGAGCTGGAGGCCTTCGCGTTTCGCCGCGACCAGAACGGACAATTGGCGCCCTATGACACGCCCTCGGCCTTTGTCTATTCCACGGGCATTTTCGCCGATCCCGACGGGTTCACCGATGCGATCTGGGAGACGGCCGAGGAGCTGGGCTTTCGGCTGGAGTATCTGACCACCGAGTATGACAGCCCCGAATTTGAGTTCACGCTGTCCTATGACGATGCGCTGCGCGCGGTCGACGAGAATTTCCTCTTCCGGGTCATGATCCGCGAGATTGCCTGGCAGCATGGCATCCATCTGACCTTCATGCCCAAGCCGATCCCCGATCTGGGCGGCGCCGGGGTGCATGTGAATTTCTCCTTTGCCGATGCACAGGGCGCCAATGTGCTGGCCATGGGCGCGCAGGGCGGCCCGCACCACATGACCGATCTGGCAAAGGGCTGCATCGCCGGGCTGATGCGCCACCATAAAGGACTTGCCGGGCTGATCGCGCCCACCGTCAATTCCTATGCGCGGCTGCAGCCGGCCACGCTGTCGGGCTATTGGTGCAATTGGGGCGGCGATCATCGCGGGGTGACGACGCGCATATCGGCCGAAGGCGGGTCGAAAACGCGCATCGAGCATCGCATGGCCGATGGGGCTGCCAATATCTACACCACGGTCGCGGCGGTGTTGCAGGCCGCACGGCTTGGCGTTGAGGGCGGCTATGCCCTGCCGCCGATGGAGACGGGCGATTGCTTTGAGACCACCGATGCGACCGAGGGCGTGCCCGAGAGCCTGGGGGCGGCACTCGACGCGTTGGCCGAGGACAGTGCGCTGACCGGGGCTGTCGGGCAGCTCTTGTGCGACAACCACATCTTCATGAAGCGCGACGAGATCGAGAAGACCTCTGCCCTGGAAGGCGACGGCCTGCGGGATTTCTACATCCACTGGATCTAGGCGCGCGCGGCGGTCGGGGTGGTCTGGATCATCCTTGCCCTGGGCCTGGGCGGGATCCTGAAAGGCGCGACCGGGGCGGGCGCGCCCATCGTCGCGGTGCCGCTCATCGCGCTCTTTTACGATGTGCCGACCGCGGTGACCGTGCTGATGGCGCCGAACCTTCTGTCGAATGTTTGGCAGGGATGGGAGAACCGCAAGGCCATGCTGCCGCGCAGCTTTGTGCTGGCCCTGACCGGCGGCGGGGCGGTCGGCGCGGTTCTGGGCACCTGGATGCTGGCCAGCCTCAGCGCGGATGTGCTGCTCACGATCACGGGCGCGGTGGTGCTCGCCTATATCGGGCTGCGCCTGGCCCGGCCCGACTGGCGGCTGAGCTTTGCAACCGCTGCGCGGATCGCGTTGCCGGTGGGGGTGCTTGCCGGCACGCTGCAAGGGCTTGCCGGGGTCTCGGCGCCGGTCTCGATCGGGTTTCTCAATGCCATGCGGCTGGCGCGCCCGGCCTTTATCGGCACGATCTCGGTCTTTTTCATGGGCATGACCCTGGTCCAGATCCCGGCGCTGTTTGCGGCCGGCCTGATGGGGTGGGAGCGGATGGGCCTGAGCCTGGCTGCCATGATCCCGATCCTGATCTGCATGCCGCTGGGGGCCTGGGCGGCCCGGCATGTCTCGGCCCAGGTCTTTGACCGGCTGATCCTGGCGCTCTTGGGCCTGATCGGCCTGCGCCTGCTGGCCGCGGGATTTCTCTGAAACCAGCCAGACCATCGGATGCCGGCTTTTCGCCCGGGCGCGCGGCTGGGCCGGCGATGGGCGAACCGCATTTGCCTCTGGAATGATCAAATCGCTTCCGCAGCTGTGTCGATCTGTGGCAAAGCTGTGGGGTATCTGTCGGCTGAAAGTCACCTCATGTCCCATGCGCGCGATCTGACCACCGGCCCCCTGGCGGGCCATTTCCGCGCGCTGGCGGTGCCCACGGCGGTGGGCATGGTCTTCACGACGCTCACCAATGTGGCTGACATGTATTTTGCCGGCATGCTGGGCACGGATGAGCAGGCCGGGCTCGCGCTGTCGTTTCAAGTCTTCATGGTTCTGGTCGCGCTGGGCTTTGGCGTGAGCTCGGCGATGAGCGCGCTGGTGGGCAATGCGCTGGGCGGCAAGCTGGCCCAGCGGGCGCGCCATGTCGCCAATCAGGGCATTCTTTTTGCCATCACCGCCTCGGTGGTGTTCTTCATCGCCGGTCAGCTTGGCGCCGGTGCGATGCTTGGTGTCATCTCCGAGCCGGGCGGCGCGCGCGATGCGGCCACGAGCTATCTGGAGGTGCTGCTCTTTTCGATGCCGGCCTTTCTGTTGGCCTATGGCGCGAATGGCGTTCTGACCGCACAGGGCGACACGGTCACGGTCAGCCGGGCCCAGATCGGCGCATTCTTTGCCAATCTCGTGCTCAACCCGCTTTTCATCTTCGGGATCCCGGGCCTGGTGCCGGGGCTGGGCTTTGACGGCATCGCCCTGTCGACGGTGGTCTGCTATCTGGGGATGTTGGCCTGGGTGCTGACGCGGGTCATGCGCTCGGACGTGATGCGCGAGGCACAGGCCGCCTGGCGGGTCGATCTGGCGGAATGGCGCGAGATCATGGCCCAGGCGATCCCCGTCAGCTTTGCCATGATCGTCATGATGATCGCGGGGTTTGTGGTTCAATACACGCTCAAAGGGTTCGGGCCGGACGCTCAGGCCGCCTATGGCGTGGCGCTGCGCATCGAGCAGATCCTCCTCCTCCCCGCCTTTGGGCTGACCGGCGCGCTGCTGCCGATTGCCGCCCAGAACCTGGGCGCGGACCAGTTCGACCGGGTGCGCGCGGCGGCCTGGTTCTGCGTGCGCACCGGCGCCACGCTGATGCTGGGCGCGGCGGTGGTTTTGTGGCTGGGCGGCGGGCTTGCCATGTCGATCTTTTCGGACGACCCGCGGGTGGTCGAGATCGGCGCGAGCTACCTCATCGTCGACGGGTTCATCCTGCCGCTCTATGTGATCCTCTTTGCCATCAACTCGCTGCTTCAGGCGTTCAAAAAACCGCTCTGGACCCTGGTGATCGGGCTGTACCGCCAAGGCTTCGGGGTGGCGTTTTTCATCTGGCTTTTTGTCGCGGTGCTGGATGCCGGGCTTTGGGGCGTCTGGATCGGGATCGCAACCAGCGTTGTGACCGGCTTTCTTGTCTCGCTGATTGTGCTGGAATACATCGCCCGCCCCCGCATCGGCGGCTGTTTTGCGCCGCAGCGGGCCGCCGTCGCGCCCGCGGGGTCCTGAACCGCGCCGGGTCCTGGGGAAGAATGCCGTGCAGCACCCCCGCTGCTGGCCAGAGGTCTGGCTAGAGATCTGCCTCCTTCAGGCAGCGTGCGATCACCTCCGCCAGATCGGCATTGATGCGGGCAAAACGCGTGCTGGGCACGGGCACCGAGACGGCAAAGATGTCGCCGCGCGGATCGGCCAGCGCAAAGCCCAGCGCGCTGATCCCCTCGGTGTGCTCATCCTCGTCGCGCGCCAGGCTGCCGGTCCGGATGGCCTCGATCTCGGCAAACAGCGCCGAGAGCGGCCGCCCGCCGGTATGGCGCGACGTGCTCTCCTGGGCAATCAGCGCGGTGGCGCGCGCGGGCTCCATGCAGGCCAGCGCCGCCTTGCCATTGGCCGTCGTCGTCAGCGGAAAGCTCTCACCGATGCTGGAGACGGTGCGCAGGCGCTGGCTGCCGACGATCTGGTCGACAAAGAGCATCCGGTCGCCGGTCAGCATGGCCATATCGACGGTCTCGCCGGTGGAGCGTGAGATCTCCTCCATGACCGGGCGCAGCCGCTCGCGCATATCGGTGGCGGTGGCGCGGGCCAGCCCTTGGATCTCCGGCCCGAGCCTGATTCCCCCAAACCCCTTTTCGGTCGAGATGAACCCCTCCAATGCCAGCGCCGCGACGATCCGCTGTACCGTAGAGCGGGGCAGACCGACCCGGCTGGCAATCTGGCCCAGGCTCAGCCCGCCGGGTTCACGGCTGAGCGCGCGCAGAACGCCGGCCGCCCGCGAGATCACCTGAATGCCTTGAATTTTAGCGGTTTCCTGCCCGTCCATCGATGGTCTCCGTCGCGCCAGCCGGCCTGTAACCCTCCCGATCTAGCTGAAAGCCCGGCCCTGCGCAAATCCGGCATCATCGGGGATTGACCGAATTGCGGTACATGTGCACCATTCTACGAAACAAGGCGCAGTCACAAACATCGCCGCGCCGGGGAGGATCACATGGCCGTCACCATCCGTGGGATCGAGTTTCAGGAGAACCATGCCAATGACATGGGGCTGGAATTCGTCAATCTCAGCCATCGCTATGGCTTTCAGTGCCCCAACTGGCCCTATTTCGCCGACGTCCAGATCGACCGGAAGCATTACATGGCCAAATCCGGCGTGCTGAGCCAGACGATCACCACGACCATGCATGTCACCACCCATATCGATGCGCCGGCCCATGTCGTGCAGGGCACGCCCTTCATCGACGAGGTGCCGCTGCCGCATTTCTTCGGCTCGGGCCTGGTGGTCTCGATTCCCAAGAAGAAATGGGAGCAGATCACCGGCGAGGATCTGGAGCGCGCCTGCGGGCATGCGATCCGCAAGAACGATGTGCTGATCATCAATACCGGCTGGCACAAGCAATATGAGGATGGCGATTACTTCGCCTATTGCCCCGGGCTGGTGCCCTCGGCCGCCAACTGGATCGTGGAAAAGGGCGTGAAGGTGGTGGGCCATGACACCCAGGCCAATGACCACCCGCTGGCCACCGCGATCGGCCCGCAGCGCAACGGCCCGATCCTGCCGCATCTGGAGGCCGAATATCTGGAATGGTCGGGCGGCACGCCCTGGGAGGTCGATTTTCCCGACTGGGAGCCGGTGCACAACACGCTCTTTTCCAACGGCATTCTGGGCATCGAGAATGTTGGCGGCGATCTGGACCGGGTGACCGGCAAGCGGGTGACCTTTGCCTTTTTCCCCTGGAACTGGGATCGGGGCGATGGCTGCATCATCCGTCTCGTGGCGATGATGGACAAGGACCAGGCCTATCGCATCGAAGCCGGCGAGGATTTCTGATGCGCGTCACCCGTTTTGCCGATGCGCTGCCTTATGAGGCGCCCAATCATTGGGGCGTGCATGGGCTGCGCCTGCAGGGCTTTGCCGATGGCGGGCCGGAAAACCAATGGGTGGGTCTGTCGCAATATCTGCCCGGGGGCGGGGCGGGGCCCGATGCGACGCCCTTTGAGAAGGTCTATGTCGTGCTTGAGGGTGAGATCACCGTCACCGTGGGCGGGGTCGACACGGTGCTGGGGCCGATGGACAGCTGCACCATCGCGCCGGGCGAGCTGCGCAAGGTTGAAAACCGCGCCAATCACATCGCCCGGATGCTGGTCGTCATGCCCTATCCGGGCGGCACACGGCCGGTGGAGTAGCGGCGATGTCGCTCGACGATCCGCTGCGCTTTTTTGATGTGTCGGGCAAGGTGGCGCTGATCACCGGTGCCTCGGGCGCGTTCGGGGCGGTGGCGGCGCGCTGCCTGTCGGGGGCGGGCTGCAAGCTGGCGCTGGCGGCGGGCAAGGCCGAGGCTCTGGCCGAGGTGGCGGCGGTTTGCACGGGCGAGACGCTGCAGATCAACGCCCGGCCCGACAGCGCGGCGGCCTGTGACGCGCTGGTTGCCGAGACGGTGGCGGCCTTCGGGCGGCTCGACATTCTGGTGGTCGCCTCGGGCATGAACAAGGTCGCCAAGATCGGCGAGATGGCACCGGAGACATTTGCCGATGTGATGGACGCCAATGTCACCCAGAGCTGGCTGATGGCGCGGGCGGCGAGCCGGCAGATGCTGGCGCAGGGGCAGGGCGGCAAGATCGTGCTGATGTCCTCGGCCCGGGGGCTTTTGGGCCATCCGGCGGGCTACACCGCCTATTGCGCATCGAAAGCTGCGGTTGACGGGATCACCAAGGCGCTGGGCTGCGAGTTGGGGCCCACGGGGATCACGGTGAACGCGATTGCCCCCACGGTCTTTCGCTCGCCGCTCACCGCCTGGATGTTCGGCGAGGACGATCACGCCAAGACGGTGCGGGGCGGGTTTCTGGCCCGGGTGCCCAAAGGCCGGCTGGGCGAGCCCGAGGATCTGGCCGGGCCGCTTCTCTTTCTCGCCTCGCGCGCCTCGGATTTCTACACCGGGCATATTCTCTATGCGGATGGGGGGTATACGGCGGGATGAGGTGGCGCCTGGCCCGGCTGTCGAGGGGGCGCTGCCCCCGCCGCCCTGCGGGCGGCCCCCCGGAGTATTTTTGCCAAAAAGAAGGGGGCGGGGCGTGCGCATTGCGGTGATCGGGGCGGGGCTGATGGGCCATGGCATCGCGCTGAGTTTTGCGCGGGCGGGGCATGCGGTGGCGCTCCATGATCCGGAGCCCGCGGCGCTGGCCTCGGCGCCCGCGCGCATTGCGCAGAGCCTGGATCTGTTGGGGGCGGCTCCTGAGGAGGTTGCGCTTGCCGTGGCCGGGGTCACGCTGGCGGGCTCGCTTGCCGAGGCGGTGCGCCATGCGGAGGTGGTGTTTGAGGCCGCGCCCGAAAAGCTTCCCCTCAAGCAGGCGATCTTTGCGCAGGTGGAGGCGGCCGCCCCCGGGGATGCGATCCTGGCTTCCAACACCTCGGTCATTCAGATCACCAAGATCATGGAGGGTCTGTCGGGGCGGCAGCGCGCGCTGGGCACGCATTGGTGGAACCCGCCGCATATGATCCCGCTTGTCGAGGTGGTGAAGACCGAATGGACCGACCCGGCGCTGGCCGAGGCGATGGTCGATCTGCTTGCGGCGGTCGGCAAGACCCCGGTGATGGTCGAGCGCGATGTGCCGGGCTTTATCGGCAACCGGCTGCAGCATGCGCTGTGGCGCGAGGCGATATCGCTGGTTGAGAACGGCATCTGCACCGCCAAAGCCGTCGATGATGTGGTCAAGGCCAGTTTCGGGCGGCGCATGGCGGTGCTGGGCCCGATGGAGAACGCCGATCTGGTGGGCCTCGAGCTTACCCAGGACATCCACGCCCAGCTGTTCTTCGATCTGGAGAGCGCCGCCGCGCCCTCGCCGCTGTTGCAGTCGCTGCGCGATGCCGGGCGGAGCGGGATGGCCGCCGGCGCGGGGCTGCGCGACTGGGAGGAGGGCGATCTCGACGCGACCAAGGCACGGATCGCGGCGCATCTGCGCAAGCTTGAGGCGATCCTGCCCTGACGACCAAAAGATCCGATGCATCCAAGAAAAGACGATCTCTGGGAGGAGACACATGCACCGCACGACAAGCAGACGACGCGTTCTGGGCGGACTTGCCGCGAGCGTTGCCGCCCCCGCCATCTTGCGCGCCACCCGCGCCTATGCCGCCGATCCGGTGATCCGGGTGGGGCATGTGAGCCCCCGCACCGGCCCGCTGGCCGGGTTTGCCGAGGCCGATGAGTTTGTTCTGGAGGGCATCGCCCGGGCCTTTGCCGGCGGGGTGGAGAACAATGGCAAGACCTATGGCGTGGAGATCATCTCCAAGGACAGCCAGTCCAACCCCAACCGCGCGGCCGAGGTTGCGGCCGATCTGATCCTGGGCGATGAGGTCGACATCATCGTTGCCGCCTCGACCCCCGACACCACCAACCCGGTGGCCGATCAGGCCGAGATCAACGAGGTGCCCTGCATCACCACCGACTGCCCCTGGCAGCCCTATTTCTTCGGGCGCAACGGCAACCCGGCCGAGGGCTTCCTCTACACCTACCATTTCTTCTGGGGGCTTGAGGATGTCATCGCCAATTTCCTCGATCTCTGGACCGGGTCGGGCGTGGCCAAGACGGTCGCCGGGCTCTTTCCCAACGATGCCGATGGCAATGCCTGGGGCGATCCGGAGCTGGGCTTTCCCAAGCCGCTGGCGGGCGCGGGCTTTGCGCTGACCGATCCGGGGCGCTACCAGCCGCTCAATGATGATTTCTCCAACTATATCAGTTCCTTCAAAGAGGCCGGCTGCGAGATCGTCACCGGCAATATGATCCCGCCCGATTTTGCCACCTTCTGGGCCCAGGCCGCCCAGCAGGGCTTTCAGCCCAAGGTGGTGACAATCGGCAAGGCGCTGCTGTTCCCGTCGGTGATCGAAAGCCTTGGGCCGCGCGGCGACGGGCTGACCTCGGAGATCTGGTGGACGCCCTCCCATCCCTTCGCCTCCTCGCTGACCGGCACCAGCGCCAAGGCGCTCGCCGATGGCTACAGCGCGGCAAGCGGCCGGCCCTGGACCCAGCCCATCGGCTTTAAGCATGCGCTTTTCGAGGTGGTGCGCGATGTGATCGCCCGGTCGGCCGATCTCGACGATCCGCTGGCCACGGTCGAGGCGATCAAATCGACCAACCTTGCCACCATTGTGGGCGATGTGAACTGGGCGGCGGGGCCGGTGCCCAATGTGACCAAGACGCCGCTGGTCGCCGGGCAATGGCAGCGCAGCGGCGATGCCTTCGATCTGGTGGTCACCACCAACGCCCAGGCGCCGCAGATCCCGCTGGGCGGCGAGCTGAAGCTGTTGGGCTGAGCGCGCAGGTCCGGGGGGAGGCGGGCCGATGGCCACGCTCTTGTCGCTTGAGGGGGTGAGCAAATCCTTCGGCGCCGTGACGGTGGCCGACAGCACCAGCTTTGCGGTCGAGGCGGGGGCAGCGATCGGCATTCTGGGGCCGAACGGGGCCGGCAAGACCTCGCTTTTCAACCTCATCACCGGGGATCTGCGCTCGGATGCAGGGCAGATCGCGTTTGACGGGCGCGACATCACCCGCCTGCCGGCCGCGCGGCGCTGCCAATTGGGCATCGCGCGGTCCTTTCAGGTGCCCCAGCCCTTTGGCGGCATGACGGTGTTTGAAAACGCGCTGGTCGGGGCCACCCAAGGCGCCGGTCTGCGTGGGGCCGAGGCCGAGGCGCATGTGATCGAGGTGCTGGCCGCGACCGGCCTTCTGCCCAAGGCCAATATCCGCGCCGGACGGCTGACCCTGCTGGAGCGCAAGCGGCTGGAGCTTGCCCGCGCGCTGTCGGCCCGGCCCAAGCTGCTGCTGCTTGACGAGATCGCCGGCGGGCTGACCGAGGCCGAATGCACCGCCCTGATCGAGACCATCAAGGGGCTGCACGAGACCGGCACCACGATCATCTGGATCGAGCATGTGGTCCACGCGCTGCTCGCGGTGGTCGAGCGGCTGATCGTCATCGATTTCGGCCGCAAGATCGCCGAAGGCCCGCCGGGCGAGATCATGGAGAGCGCTGAGGTGCGCGAGATCTATCTGGGGGTCGATCCCGATGGCTGAACCGCTCCTCTCGGTGACCGCGCTCAACGCCCATTACGGGGATTTCCAGGCGCTTTTCGGGGTCACGCTGCATGCCGGTCCCGGCGAGGTGATCGCCATTATCGGGGCGAACGGCGCCGGCAAGACCACGCTGATGCGGGCGATCTCGGGCCTGCTGCCGAGCGCGGCCGAACAGGTGCGGTTCCGCGGCCAGCCCATCGGCGCGCTGCGGGCCGACCGGGTGGCGCATCTGGGCATCGCGCTGGTGCCCGAGGGGCGGCAGCTTTTCCCCTCGCTGAGCGTTGAGGAGAACCTGCGCCTGGGCGGCACGGTCGGGCGGCCGGGCCCCTGGTCGCTCGACGCGGTCTATGCGCTCTTTCCCGTGCTGGCCGAGCGGCGGCGCCAGGCCTCGACCTCGCTGTCAGGGGGCCAGCAGCAGATGGTCGCGATCGGACGGGCCTTGATGTCGAACCCCGAGCTGATCCTCTTTGACGAGATCAGCCTGGGCCTCGCGCCGGTCATCATCCGCACGATCTATGACGCGCTGCCCGGCATTGTCGGCGCCGGCATGACCGCGCTGATCGTCGAGCAGGATATCGGCAAGGCGCTCTCGGTCGCCTCGCGCGTTTACTGCCTGCAGGAGGGGCGCGTCTCGCTCTCTGGCCGGACCGCCGATGTCACCCGGGCCGAGATCACCGCGGCCTATTTCGGGGTGGCGGCATGATCGAATGGCTCAATGCGCTGGTGCAGGGGGTGCTTCTGGGCGGGCTTTACGCGCTGTTTGCCGCCGGGCTGTCGCTGATCTTCGGGGTGATGCGGCTGGTCAACATCGCGCATGGCGATCTGATCGTGCTGGCCGCCTATCTGGGGCTGAGCACGACGATGCTTTTGGGCCTGCACCCGTTTCTGGCACTGGCCATCGTGATGCCGGCGATGGCGCTGATCGGCTATGCGCTGCAGCGCGGGCTTTTGAACCTGACCCTGGGGCCGGACATACTGCCGCCGCTGCTGGTCACCTTCGGCCTGTCGGTGATCCTGCAAAACGCGCTTTTGGAGGTCTACAGCGCCGATCCGCAAAAGCTCGCCGGCGGCGGCATCGAAACCGCAAGCATCTCGGTCACCCTGATGGGCGAGGGGCTGGCCATCGGGGTCCTGCCGCTGCTCACCTTCGGCATCGCGGTCGCGGTGATCGCGGCGCTGCAATGGATCTTTTACGGCACCGGGCTGGGGCGCGGGTTTCGCGCCGTCTCCGACAACCAGGACATTGCCCAGCTGATGGGGCTCAACAAGGCCCATGTCTTCGGGCTGGCCATGGCGCTGGCCCTGGCGGTGACGGCCGTCGCCAGCATCCTTCTGGGCGTGCGCACCAGCTTTGACCCCGCAATCGGCGGCGGGCGGCTGATCTTTGCCTTTGAGGCGGTGATCATCGGCGGGCTGGGCAATCTCTGGGGCACGCTGGCCGGCGGCGTGATCCTGGGCGTGGCACAGACCCTGGGGGGCAAGATCGATCCGGGCTGGCAGGTGTTGGCCGGGCATCTTGCCTTTCTGATCGTTCTTGCCGTCCGGCCGGGCGGGCTGTTCCCACGGGTCGCGCCGTGACCGCGCCCGCCGCCATTCATGTCAGCCGCACGACCCCGGCCGCCCGGGCCGCGGCGCTGCTTGCGCTGCTGGCCCTGGCCTTGCTGGCCGCCGCCCCCTGGTGGGCAGGGCGGGCCGATCTGCGGCTGATGGGCGAGATCTATCTTTATCTCGCGCTTGCCTATCTGTGGAACCTGATGGCGGGCTATGCCGGCCTCGTCTCGGTCGGCCAGCAGGCTTTCGTGGGCTTTGGCGGCTACATGCTCTTTGCGCTGACCATCTTTGGCGGGCTGCACCCGGTGCTGGCCATTGCGCTGGCCGGCCTTTTGGCAGCGGTGGTCTCGGTGCCCATTGCAGCGCTGATCTTCCGCCTCAAGGGCGCCTATTTCGCCATCGGCACCTGGGTGGTCGCGGATGTCTTTCGCCTGGTCTTTGCGCAGATCTCGGCGCTTGGCGGGGGCTCGGGCAGCTCGCTGCCGGTGGGCATCGTGCGCGGGCTTGCCGCCTCCCGCTCGGGCCGCGAGGCGCTGAGCTATTGGCTGGCCCTGGGTGCTGCGGTCATCGTGGTCGGCGCGGTCTATCTCTTCCTGCGCTCGCGCCGCGGCCTGGCCCTGACCGCGATCCGCGACAGCGAGAAAGCCGCCGCCGGCCTGGGCATCGACATCTGGCGCACCAAGCTGGAAGTCTATGTCGTCGCCTCGGCCTTCACCGCGATCATCGGTGGGCTGATCTTTCTGCAAAAGCTGCGCATCTCGCCCGATGCGGCCTTTTCGGTGAACGATTGGACGGCCTTTGTGATCTTCATCGTGGTGATCGGCGGCATCGGCACGTTGGAAGGCCCGATCATCGGCACATTGATCTTTTTTGCGCTGCGCGAGACCCTGGCCGATTTCGGCACGATCTATCTGATGGTGCTGGGCGCGGTGGCCATCGTGGTGATGCTGTTTGCGCCCAAGGGGGTGTGGGGGCTGATCCGCGAGCGTTTTGATCTGGAGCTTTTCCCGCTGAGCTATCGCGTGCGGTGGGGCGGGCCCGCGGCAGACCAGGGCCCTGGCGCGTCGGCCAGGCCCGTCAAGGAACCCGGCCCGTGACCCGCGCCTTGACCCAAAATCCCGCAGGCCCCGGCGATTTTGCGGACCCGCCCTCCAAGAAGCTGCGCTAGGGTCGATGGAGAGATCGGTGACAACATCGACAGAGAGAAAAAAGGGAGGATCGATATGAGACCAAGACGCACGCGCTGTGCAGCATTTCTGGGCGCGCTGGGCTGTGCCGGGGCGCTGCTGGCCGCCGCACCGGCCAGTGCGACCACCCGGCTGGTGGTCAACTGCTTCTGGCCGCCGCAGCATTTCGTCTGCACCGAGATCCTGCCCAACTGGATCAGTGCGGTCGAAGAGGTGACCGAGGGCCGGGTGCGCGGGCTGATCCCGCCCAAATCGGTGGCCCCGCCGCCCGAACAGATGGCCTCGGTCGAAAAGGGCATTGTCGATGCGGCCGTCCAGTTCAACGGTCTGATCGGCAACCGCGTCTCGGGCCCGCTGGTGGCCATGAACCCCTTCATCGGCAGCTTCGATGCGCCGGCCATGTCGCAGGCGCTGTGGGAGACGAACCGCAAATTCTTTCCCGATGAGTTCGACACCGTCCAGCTGCTGTCGCAATGGGTGATCACGCCGGGCGAGCTGTTCAGCACCACCGACGCGCCGCTGACCACGCTGGAGGATTTCCGCGCCCGCAAGATCTGGTCGCTGCCCGGCCCGCTTGCCAACATGTCCAAGGAGTTGGGCGCGGGCGTGGTCTCGACCCCGGCGGTGGGCTCGAACGAGGTCATCTCGCGCGGGATCGTCGATGCGCATCTGGGGGTGTCGGGCGACGCGCTGCAATCCTTCCAGCTCATCCCATACACCAAATCCCACACCCGGTTCTCGCGGGCGATCTACACCACCTCGTTTTCCTTCATGATCAACAAGGACCGCTGGGCGGAGATCTCGCCCGAGGATCAGGCGGCGATCATGGAGGTCAGCGGCCAGGTGCTGGGCATGCAGGCGGCCCAGAAATGGGACGATGTCGGCGCCTCGGTCTTTGCCCGGTTCGACGAGCTTGGGATCACCGTGCATGCGGTCGACCCGGCGCTCGAGGCGGCCTTTGTCGAGGCCGCGCAACCGATCCGCGAAGCCTGGATCGCCCGGGCCACCGAGGCCGGCATCGATGCCGAGGCAGCCCTTGCCTTTTACATCCAGCGCGTCGGCGAGCTGTCGGAGTGAGCGAGGAGCCCGGCGCCGGCACGGGCAAGGCCGATCAGGGGACCGGCCTTGCCATCGTCATTCGTGCGCTCGAGCTTCTGGGCTCGGTGTTTCTGGTCGCCATGATGCTGCTGACCTTTGTCGATGTGATCGGGCGCTATCTGCTCAACCAGCCGGTCTTTGGGGCCAATGAGATGATCTCGGCGCTGCTGGCGCTGGTGATCTTTTCGGGGCTGGGGATCGCCAATGCGCGCGACGACCATATCGTGGTCGAGCTGATGGACCACCGGATCCGCCAGCTTGCGCCGCGCTTCTATGCCGTGGTGATCCAAAGCTTTTCGGTGCTGGTGATGGCGCTGATCGCCTTTGTGCTGCTGGAGCTGGCGCTGGAGGCCTGGGCGCAGAACACCCTGACCTTCGTGCTGGAGATCCCGCTCGCCTGGATCGCCGGGTCGGTCTCGGTTCTGGCCGCGCTCAGCGTCGTCTCGCAGCTTATGGGCATCTATCTGAAGGCGCGCCAGGCGTCGCGGCGGGGCAACTGACGTGACGCCCGCGCTCATCGGCTTTGCCGTCCTGCTCGCGCTCTGCTTTGCCGGCTTCCGGGTCGGGTTTGCCACGCTGATGGTGGGCTTTGTCGGCTTTGCGATGTCGCGGGGCTGGGAGGCCTCGTTGGCCATGGTCGGCCAGCAGGACTTTCACGATGCGCTGAACTACAACCTCTCGGTCATCCCGCTCTTTATCCTGATGGGGGTGTTTGTCTACCGCTCGGATGTCAGCGGCGATCTTTACGACGCGGCCTATGCCGCGCTGGGCCATCTGAAGGGCGGGCTGGCCCAGGCCACGGTGCTGGCCTGTGGCGGGTTCTCGGCCGTCTGCGGCAGCACGCTGGCCACCGCGGCGACGATGTCAAAGGTCGCCATGCCGCAGATGAAGGCCTTCAACTATTCGGATCGGCTGGCCGCAGGCACGATCGCGGCGGGCGGCACGCTGGGCATCATGATCCCGCCCTCGGTGCCGCTGGTGATCTATGGCATCATCGCCGAGCAGGATATCGGCCAGCTTTTCATCGCGGGCATCCTGCCGGGGCTGCTTTTGGTGCTGCTTTTCATGCTGGCGGTCGCGGTGATGGTGCGCATCGACCCCAAGGCCGCGCCGATGGCCGCGCCCCTGTCGGCCGAGCGGCGGGCCCGCGCGCGGCGCGGCACGATCCCGGTGCTCACGCTTTTCATCGTGGTGCTGGGCGGCATTTATGGGGGGGTCTTCACGGCCACCGAGGCCTCGGGCATCGGCGCGGTCGGTGCGGCGGTCATCGCCTTTGCCCGCGGGCATTTGCGCAGCATCGCCTCCTGGCGGCTCTGCCTGGTCGAGGCGACGATCACCACCGCCAAGATCTTCATCGTGCTCTTCGGCGCGGTGGTCTTTTCGCAATTCATCAATCTCTCCGGCATGCCCTATGACATTCTCTTTTTCGTGGCCGATGCCGAGCTGTCGCAGACCGAGCTGGTGCTCTTTATCATCGCGATTGCGCTGGTCATGGGCATGGTGTTCGAATCGATCGGCATTCTGGTGCTGCTGGTGCCGGTCTTTCTGCCCGCGCTGGTGCAGTCGGGGGTCGATATGATCTGGTTTGGCATCATCGTGGTGCTGGTCACCGAGATCGGGCTGATCACCCCGCCCATCGGCATGAACGCCTTTGTGGTCAAATCGGTCCTGCCCGATGTGCGGCTGGCCGACATCTTTCGGGGCATCGTGCCCTTTGTCTTTGCGCTCGTGGCGGGGCTTGCAGCGGTGTTCATGATCCCGCCGATTGCCACGCTTCTTGTGAGCACCCTCAGATAGGCAGGATCGGATGGGCAAGGCACGCAACGTTCTGTGGATCATGGCCGACCAGCTGCGCTGGGATTATCTCAGCTGCTATGGCGCGGGCCATATCGCCACTCCCAATCTCGACGCGCTGGCCGCACGGGGGGTGCGGTTCACCCGGACCTATGTGCAATCGCCGATCTGCGGGCCCAGCCGGATGAGCTTTTACACCGGGCGCTATGTGCGCAGCCATGGCGCGACCTGGAACGGCTTTCCCCTGCGCGTGGGCGAGGAGACGTTGGGCGATCATCTGCGCGCGCTGGGCGTGCCCAGCACCCTGGTCGGCAAGACCCATATGATCCCCGATCGCGACGGGATGGCCCGGCTGGGCATCGATCCTGAAAGCACCATCGGCGCG
>JBCBKN010000013.1:0-23605 GCA_038521775.1 Pseudomonadota bacterium
CACGGCCGAGGCGCCGGCGCGGATCCGGGCATAGGCCTCTTCGGCGCTGTCGATCCCGCCCACCGCGATGATCGGGATGCGCCCGCCGACAGCGCTGTAGAGCGTGGCGAGCGCCTGCCGGGCGAGCGGCGCCAGGGGTGGGCCGGAGAGCCCGCCCGTCTCGCCAGCATGCGGCCCGTTCAGATCTGGGCGAGAGACGGTGGTGTTGGTCGCAACGATCCCGTCCAGCCGATGCGCCAGCACTGTGGCCGCGATCGTCTCGATCTCGGCCCGGGTCAGGTCGGGCGCGATCTTCAAAAAGAGCGGGATCGCGCGGGGCAGCGCGTCGCGCGCCGCAATCGCCCCGGCCAGAAGCGCCGAGAGCGCCGCCGGCCCCTGCAGATCGCGCAGCGCCTCGGTGTTGGGCGAGGAGACATTGATCGTGGCAAAATCCACATAGGGCCCGCAGAGGCGCAACACCGTGGCGTAATCCGCCGCGCGGTCGGCGCTCTCCTTATTGGCCCCAAGGTTCAGCCCGACAATCCCCGGGCCGCGCCGCCGTGCCAGCCGCGCGGCCATCGCCTTTGCGCCCCCGCTGTTGAAGCCAAACCGGTTGATGACCGCCCGGTCCTGAGGCAGGCGAAAGATCCGCGGCCGCGGGTTGCCGGGCTGGGGCAGGGGCGTGACCCCGCCGATCTCGACAAAGCCAAAGCCCGCGCGCAGGAGCGGGCCCACCGCCTGCGCGTTTTTGTCGAACCCCGCCGCAAGCCCCACCGGGTTGGGCAGATCGAGCCCCGCGACGCGGGTCTTCAGCCGGGCCGAGGTGACCGGGCCGGGCAAGGGCACAAGCCCCAGTTGCAGCGCGCGCAGCGCCAGTCCGTGCGCCGCTTCCGGCTCCACCCGTTGGAGGGCGCGCAGCCCCGCGCGCTCAGCCCAGCTGGGGAAAGACATGGCCATCAGGCCCCAGCGGCAAAGGCGCGTGCCACAGAACGCTTTCCATCCGCAGAGGTGCATAGAGATGGGGAAAGAGCGCGCCGCCGCGCGACGGCTCCCACCGCAACGCCGCACCCAACGCGCCGGGGGCGATGGCGGCCAGCACCAGCCCGTCGGCGCCGGCAAAATGCTTGGCGGCGGTTTCCTGCGCCTGGTCCGCGGTGGAGAAATGGATGAACCCGTCGGCCAGATCGACCGGCGCGCCATCGGTGACCCCGGCGGCCGCAAAGGCCGCCCATTCGGCGGCCCGGAAGATCTTGTAGATCGGCGGCTGCCCGGTCGCGCTCAAACGGTCACATGCCCCTCGGCCCGGGCCCAGTCGAGCGTGGCATCGAGCGCGGGCGGGATGGCGGCAAACATCTCATCGAGCTCGGCCTCGGTGACGATCATCGGCGGGCAGACCGCCAACACATCGCCAATGGCACGCAGGATCACGCCGCGCGACAGAAGCTCTCCGGCCATCTTTGCCCCCACCTTGCCCGGGGCGGCAAAGGCCGCGGGCGAGCCGTCGGGCGAAAGCTCAAACGCCCCCACCAGGCCCAGGCTGCGCGTGTCGCCGACCAGCGGATGATCGGCCAGCGCTGCGATATGCTTGGCAAAGGCCGGGGCGAGCCCGCGCACATGGCCCAGAATGTCGCGCTCCCGGTAAAGCTCGATCGCCTTTACCCCGACCGCACATCCCACCGGATGCCCGCCATAGGTAAAGCCATGGCCGAAATTGCCGATGGTGCCAGTGTTTTCCTCAATCGCCTCGGCCATGCGCGCATCCATCGCCACGGCCGAGAGCGGCGCATAGCCGCCGGTCATCTGCTTGGCCATGCTCATCGAATTGCGCGCCATGTTCAGCGTGTCGGAGCCGAACCATTCCCCGGTGCGGCCATAGCCCGTGATCACCTCATCGGAGATGATCTGAATGTCATTGGCCTGCAGCACCGGGCAGATCGCCTCGAAATAGCCCTTGGCCGGCACAATGGCGCCGCCCGCGCCCATCACCGGCTCGGCAATGAAGGCCGCGATGGTCTCGGCACCTTCCTGGGCGATCACCGCTTCCAGCTCGGCCTTCAGGCGGGCAACGAACTCCGCCTCGCTCTCGCCCTCGCGCCCCTCGCGCCAGTAATGCGGGGTGGTCAGATGCGAGATCCCCGGCACGGGCAGGTCGAAATCGCGGTGGTTGTAGGGCAGCCCGGTGAGCGAGGCCGACACGATCGTCACCCCGTGATAGGCCTTCTTGCGGCTCAGGATCTTTTTCTTCTCGGGCCGGCCAAGCGCGTTGTTCATGTACCAGACGAGCTTGATCTGGGTGTCATTGGCCTCCGATCCCGAGGATTGGAAGATCACCCGCGCCATATCCGGCGCCAGCTCCTTGATCTTTTCGGCAAGCTCAATCGCCGGCTCATGGCTGCGCCCGCCAAAGAGGTGGTAATAGGGCAGCTGCTCCATCTGGCGCCTGGCCGCCTCGATCAGCGCCGGCTCGCCAAAGCCCAGCCCGCAGCACCAAAGGCCCGCCATGCCCTCGATATAGCCGCGCCCTGCCTGGTCGAAGACGCGCACGCCCTCACCCCGTTCAATGATATGCGCGCCGGTCAGCTTGTGCTGCATGGCGTTGGTGTAGGGGTGCAAAAGCGCCGCGACATCGCGGGTCTGCCAGTTGGTGAGCTGGTTCATCGGTCCCTCCCGGTCACGGCCAAGCCCTAGCGGCTGGCGCTGCGCCGGTCAACGCGCCTGGGTTGTGCAGCACGGTTCTGCCGCAGGGCAGTGCGCCAGGTCACGGGCCTGTCGCCGATCCTGCCTTATGGTGGTCGTATCCGGCGGCAGGAGGCGGCGATAGGAGACGGCGATGGCGATCTATTACGGCTCATTCGGGTGGGACCTTCTTTACGGGTCGAGCGGAAACGACATCATGTTCGGTGGGTCGCAGTTCGGCGGGTCGGACGGGGCCGGTGACTGGCTCTATGGCTGCTGGGGCAACGACTATCTGATCGGCCTTGCCGGCAATGACTATCTCTCCGGCGGCGACGGGCTCGACGTGCTTTATGGCGGCGCCGATGACGACCAGCTCAATGGCGGCAACGGGTCGGATTATCTCTACGGCGCAACCGGCAACGACATTTTGCTGGGCGACACCTATGCCTTTGGCGGCGGTGGGGTCTTCTTCTACCCCTATCTGCCCGGCGATGACGTGCTTTATGGCGGGTCCGGCAATGACACGCTTTACGGCGCGCATGGCAGTGACACGCTTTATGGCGGCGATGACGCCGACGTCATCTACAGCGGCGCGGGCGATTTCGACGACAGCTATGGCGGCGATGGCGACGACACCATCTGGGGCGAGGCCGATTACAACAACATCTATGGCGGCGAAGGCCACGACACGATCCATCTGGGCGTCGGCGGCGGCATCGTGAATGCCGATGCGGGCAACGATATTGTGCACGCAACGGGCGGCGGCCAGATCACATTGGGCACGGGCACCGATATCGTCTATGGCGGTACATGGGTGATCACCGCCTTTGGCGGCGACGGCGACGATGCGCTTTACGGCTCAGACGCCACCTATCCGGTCTTCGACTATCACGATTATCTGTCCGGCAATGCCGGCGACGACAAGATCTTCGGCGGGGACGGCGACGACTATATGTCCGGCGGCGAGGGCATCGACCGGATTGAAGGCGGTGCGGGCGCCGACACCTTCATCTTCAACACCTTCGGGGCGACCGATCTTTTGGGCGGGGCGCTGGGCTCAGTCACGATCACCGATTTTACCGCCGGTTTGGACGGCATCGAGTTCAATGGCGTGCAGCGCGCCGGGGGCGGGGCGCTGGGGGTGCTCGACACGGATGCCGACGGCAAGATCACCGCGCTCGATCAGGATTGGGAGATCGTGGGCGAGGCGCTGGTCTTCCGCGGCCATGGCGACGATCTTTACATTGAAGGGGTCGAAAGCCTCGCCATCACCGATTTCGTCTGACCGGCGCCATTTCGCGCCGGGTCAGGCGGCAAAACGGCGCCGCGTCATTTTCAGCTCCTGGGGCGTGCGCTCCATCTCGGGTGTCCAGTCCACGTCGGTGCGCACGCAAGACGCCGAACTGCCGAACAGGTCTTCGGGCGTTGCGACTTTTCGGAAGAAAACCACGCTGTGCACCAGCCGGCGCCCAGCCATGTCGACGGCCATAGAGCTCACAAGCTCGAAATTCAGCGTATCCACCGCGCCGCTTGATTCCGCCCAGCTTCCGCAGACCGCGACCTTCCCGCCATCCTCAAACACATGATGCGCGAAATAGACGGCCTCGCCCGAGTTCCAACGAATTGAGTCAAATTCGAAGTCGCGGGTAACCTCGCGTGGCGAAATTGCATCGCCAGGCGACACACATCCCGACAAGCAAAGTGCAGCCAGGCCCAAAGCCAAAATCGATTTCATGCCAATTCCTCAACAACGCCAAGATTCGACCATCGCGAATTTGCGTCAGATTCTGTATGGCCGCAAGGTATTTCTTACTGCCAAATGATTTCTATTGGAGACGACATTCAACCGGTGTCAATTATGCGTGCCGTCACAGCGCTCTTCCGGATCGTCCTTGCACTGACCCATCAGCCCGACGAAATCGGCGCGGTCGGCCTGCGCAGCGATGCCGGCAAGGCCGAAAAACGCCGTGCAAAACCCAATGGCGCAGCTACGGAAACGGCTCATCTGGGGATCTCCGCTCAAGCCTGTGTCTGCCCGAAGGCATGACGCGGAACTGTGAACAATTTGCGTCCCCGGCCTGGCGACATCGGGACAGCTTGACGCGCGGCGCCTCCGGCCGCACCTTTCGCGCGATCCGACCCATTTCGAGACAGCGACGGAGATATCACCGGTGAAACCCTCTATGCTTGCGACATCCCGCCTTGCCGCCGCCGCCTCGGCGCTCGCACTCACTGCGGGTGCTGCCCAGGCCGAGTTCACGCTCGACATCCTGCACATCAATGATTTTCACAGCCGCATCGCGTCGATCAGCAAATATGACGGCACCTGTAGCGCCGAGGATGAGGCTGAGGCGAAATGCTTTGGCGGCATCGCCCGGCTGGTCACCGCAATCGCGGCCAAGCGCGCCGAGCTTGCCGGGGCCAATCTGCTGGTGCTCGACGCGGGCGACCAGTATCAGGGCTCGCTTTTTTACGCCACGTATAAGGGTGCGGCCGAGGCCGAGTTCGCCGAGGCGATCGGTTTTGACGCCATGGCCGTGGGCAACCATGAATTCGATGATGGCCCCGCGGGGCTGGTGACATTGCTCGATGCGGTCAGCTTCCCCGTGCTCTCGGGCAATATTGATGTGAGCGCCGAGCCGCTGCTGGCCGGCCGGGTGCCCGCAACGCTGGTGCTGGAGCGCGGCGGCGAGCAGATCGGCATCGTTTCGGCCCTTGCCGCGAACACGCCGGAGACCTCGTCGCCCGGGCCCAATGTGGTGTTTTCCGATGAGATCGACAGCCTGACCGCGCAGGTCGCGTCGCTTGAGGCGCAGGGCATCGACAAGATCATCGCGCTGACCCATGTCGGCCTGCCGCTCGATCTGCGGATTGCAGCAGCCGTGCCCGGCATCGATGTGATCGTGGGCGGGCATTCCCACACGCTCCTGTCCTCGACCGACGAGGACGCGTTCGGCCCCTATCCGATGATGGTCGACGGGCCGGGCGGCGCGCCGGTGGCGGTCGTCACCGCCTATGCCTATGGCAAGTATCTGGGCCATCTTCAGGTGACCTTCGACGATGCCGGCATCGTCACCGCGACCGGCGGCGCACCGATGCTGCTTGACGCCTCGGTCACGCCCGATGCTGCGACCCTGGCCCGGGTTGCCGAGCTTGCCGGCCCCATCGAGGCGCTGATGGTGCAGGTGGTGGCCGAAAGCACCGCGCCCATCGATGGCGACCGCAGCAGCTGCCGCGCGGGCGAATGCGAGATGGGCAATCTGGTGGCCGATGCCATGCTCGACCGGGTCAAGGATCAGGGCATTCAGATCGCCATTCAGAACGGTGGCGGGCTGCGCGCCTCGATCGATGCGGGCCCGGTGACGATGGGCGAGGTGCTGACCGTTCTGCCCTTCCAGAACACGCTGGCGACGTTCCAGCTTTCGGGCGAGCAGATCGTTGCGGCCCTTGAAAACGGGGTCAGCGAGGTTGAGGACGGGGCCGGGCGCTTTCCCCAGGTCGCCGGGCTGAAATACAGCTGGACCCCCGATGCCCCGGCCGGTCAGCGCATTGTCGAGGTGATGGTTGCCGAGGGCGACGGCTTTGCGCCCATCGATCCGGCAAAGATCTATGGCGTGGTCTCCAACAATTTCATGCGCTCGGGCGGCGACGGCTATGCCGTTTTCACCGAGGCGATGAACGCCTATGACTTTGGCCCGGGGCTGGAAGAGGTCGTGGCCGATTATCTGGCCGATGCGCAGGGCTACACCCCCTATCTTGACGGGCGCATCACCCAGCAGTGAGCGCGCCCACCGCGCCCGCCGCGTCTGCCGCGTCTGCCGCAGAAGACCGGGATCCCGCCGCACCTTCGGGCGGGATCCCCCCCCGCGAAGCGTTGCGCCTCTGCCTGCTTGGCCTTGCCCTGGCGGCGGTCGGCAATCTCACCGCCACGCTCTATTTCGACCCGGTGCCGGGGTTGGAGGGGGGCGCCCCCTTCATGGATCACTGGAAGCTTTTTCAGTACCAGGCCAGCTATGCCGATCTGGGCTTTGTGCGGCGGGGGCTGGTGGGCAGCGCGCTGGGCCTCGCACCTGACGCCGCACCTTTCTGGCTGCCGGCCCTTGCGGCGCTTCCCGCCCTTTTCTTGATCGCGGTGATGGCCGCGATGCTCGCGCGGCTCACCCAGCCGGGGCTTGCGGTTGCTCTTCTGGTCTCGCCGGCGCTGTGCCTGAACATCGGGTTCGATCTCGGGCGGTTCGACCATATCAACATCCTGCTGATGCTTGCGGTGATGGCGCGCCCCGGCTGGTCGCTTTGCATCGCGGCCCCGCTGATGCTGCTTATCCATGAGGCGGCCTTGCTCGCCCAGTTGCCGCTGCTCTTTGCGCTTCATCTGCGGCGTGCGGGGGCGGACCCGGTTTTTTGGGCGGCCGGGGGTGCGGTTCTGGCCACGCTTGCGGCCCTGATGCTGCTGGGCGCGCGTCACAGCCCCGAGGCGCTGGCCGCGCACTACCCCTTGGCGAGCCCCGATGCGCTGCGCGTGTTGACCCGTGGGCTGACGGCCAACATTGCCGAGGTGTGGGACTATGCGCTCAACCGGATGGCGCGCGATCTGCAGATCGCCTTTGTGCTGCCGGTGGCGTATCTGGCCCTGCTGGTCTCGGTCTATCTGCGCGCGGCCGGGCCGGGATGGCCCAGCCTTGCCCTGGCCGCAATGGCGCTTTCGCCGCTGGGCCTGTCGGTTGTCGGTCTCGACTTTGCGCGCTGGTTCGCGCTGGCCGCCGTCAACCTGATCGTTCTCATCTGCCTGACCGCGCACCGCGCGCCACGCGCGACCCCGCGCTGGCAGGTCAGCGCGCTTGCGCTTTTCGCGCTGCCCGGGCCGCTTGGCCTGGTCTATCCCTACCCGCTGGGCCTGTTCTCGGTGCTGGAGGCGCTCGGTCTCCGCGCGACTTAGCCGGGCCGGTTCGACTGCTGGCGCGGCACCAGGATCTCTCGCAGCAGCGTGCTCATGGCCGATGCAAAGGCGGGATCGGATGGCCCGGCGATCCCCTCGGCCGACAGGATGCCGAATGCCAGACCGGCTTCGTCGCGACAGAGCCCCGCCGACAGGGTCAGCGCGGCGGCACGTATCTCGCTTGCCGCATCGGCGCTGCACAGGCTGTTGAGCCCGGCGGCCGAGAACGAGATCACCAGCCGAAGCCCGCCCGTGCCTGCCGGCACCGCAACCGCCCCTCCGCCGCCCAGGCGCTGGGGAAGGCGCAGGGCCTGGGCCACCGCATCGGGTGCCGCACCATCGGGCGGGCGGCCCAGAACGACAACCGGCAGAGGCGCGGTCACAGCCTGGGCAATACTGCGCGGCGCTTTGGTGACCGAATGGATGACGGGGCCGCCGGGGGATGCCGCACATCCCATCAACACTGTCAGTCCGAAGAGAAGGGAGGGCAGGCGCATGGGCGGGACCTCTTGCGAAACGGGGATGCCCCAGCCTAGGCTAAAGCCGGCGCCTGTGCCCGCCCCTTTGCGGGTCGCACGCCTCAAAGCATTGTGAAAGCGCGCGCGGGCCGCGCGCAAAAACCCGACATGCCGGACCGGAATGGATCGATGCCAAAACCGAACCCGCACCGCCCGTTCTCGCCAGACCCTGCGCAGATGGCCTGCGCGCCCGATGTGTCGGGCAACAGCATCAACGGTTTGGGTGAGCCCGGGTTTCGCCGCCCCTCGGTGATCTATTGGGCGCCCGATCCGGACGATATTCCCCATGGCAACCTGCAGCGCTATTTCTACACGGTCGACAAATCGGCGCCCGTGATGGTTGCCGCCCAGGCCGAGCGGCGGCGCCGGGCCGATGTCGAGCTGGCCGATCTGGCTCCGCGGGCGGTTGAGCGCACAGCGGAGGGCTGGACCGACAGCCTGCGCCGCTTTGCGCCCGAGGCGGGGGTCGACATGGTCGGGGTCACAGCGCTTGACCCGGGCTGGCTCTATGACACCGCAAGCTCGGAGTTTGCGCAGGTCATCATGCTCGGCGTCCAGCACAGCTATGATCGGATCGCAAAAGCACCGGATATCGAGGCGGGCGCCGAGGTCATCGCGCAATATGGGCGCGCAATGGCGGGGGCACGGCATGTCGCCTCCTGGCTGCGCGCCCAAGGGTGGGAGGCCGAACCGCAAACCGGCCCGATGACCGGCAAGCTTGCCATGATCCCGGCCGCGCTGGCCTGCGGCTTTGGCGAGCTCGGCAAGCATGGCTCGATCATCAATCCCGAATTCGGCGCTTCCTTCCGCCTGTCGGCGGTGCTCACAAACGCGCCATTTGCGCCCACGCCCCCGCGGGAGTTCGGCATTGACGGCTTTTGCAGCAACTGCCGGGTTTGTGAGGAGGCCTGCCCGCCCGAGGCCCTGTCGCCCCAAAAGCAGACTGTCCGCGGGGCCGAGAAATGGTATGTCGATTTCGACCGCTGCCTGCCCTTTTTCAACCAGACGCATGGCTGTTCGATCTGCATCGCGGTCTGCCCCTGGTCGCGCCCCGGGGTGGGTCTGAACCTGGCGGACAAGCTGGCACGGCGGGCCGCGCGCACGTCCGGGCCGCGCGCCCACCCCTCGGCGGCCTGCTAGCTCACCGCTTGGGCCGCGGCAAGCCGCGCGCGGGCCATCGCATCGGCCACAGCGCCGGTGGGCTGCGCCTCTGCCGCCTCTGACGCTGCGCGGTCCAGCACGCTCTGCAGGCTATCGGGCAGCGCCTCGATCGCCGCACGGGCCTTGGCCGCCGACCAGCCGGTGACCCCGCGGCTGATTGCAATGATGCCGCCGGCATTCACCAGATAATCCGGGCAATAGAGGATGCCGGCCGCGCGCAGGCGGGCATCGTCCTGGGGCGTTGCGAGCTGATTGTTGGCCGCCCCGCAGACGATCCGCGCCTGAATGTCCGGGATGGTGTGGGCGGAGAGATCGGCACCCAGCGCGCAGGGGGCCAGGATGTCGGCCTGGGCGGTGAGGATCCGATGCGGCGCCACAATATGCGCACCAAGCTCGGCGGCGAGGCTCGAGGCCGTATGCGGTCTGGCATCGGCCAGCAAAAGCCGCGCCCCGGCCGCGTGCAGCATGCGGGCCAGCGCCGCGCCGACATGGCCCACGCCCTTGATCGCCACGGTCACCCCGTCGAGACCACCGCCCCATTTCAGCGCAGCGGCCCGCGCCATGCACAAGAAAACCCCGCGCGCGGTGTGGATCGACGGATCGCCCTCGGCATCCGAGGCACCCATCACATGCGGGGTCACCTGCTTGACCGCATCCATATCGGCAACCGAAACGCCGACATCCTCTCCGGTCACATAGGCGCCGCCCAAGCTGTCGACCGCTTCTCCGAAGGCACGCATCATCGCCTCGGTCTTGTCGCGTGCGGGATCGGCGATGATCACCGCCTTGCCGCCGCCCAGGGGCAGGCCGGCGAGGGCGTTTTTCATCGACATGCCGCGCGCCAGTCGTTTCGCATCGGCGATCGCGCTGGCCGTGTCGGCATAGGGATAGACCCGACAGCCCCCGGCCGCCGGGCCAAGCGCGGTCGAGTGGATCGCGATCACGCAGCGCAGGCCCGCGCCCGCATCCTCGGCCAGAACCAGCCGCTCGGGCTCCGATGCCCATCCCGTCGCCCGTGCGGATTGCTGCCCGGGGCCATCGGTGCCGTTCGGGGCATCGTCTTGCGTGGGAAGATCGATCAACTTCATTGCCGGTCTCCTCTCAGCCTGGGCCAGGTAGGGGCGATTTGGTCATAGGCAGGGCGTCGCACAAGGGTTGCAACCGGGGGTTGCGCGCCCGGCGGCGCAAGCCCGCGGCGGGCCGGCGTCAGCCACGCGGACAGTGTCGAAGGCCGTCGCGCACCGCCGTCGCGACCGTTTTCCTCGGGCCGGCTTTGATGTAGTCGGGGTGATCACAGGGGGCGTGGCGGTCCGGGCAAACGATGGAGGCGGGGTGACAATGTGTGAAACTGAGATCGGGCTGAACTCGCCAGACCCCGCTGCGATTGCACCGCCTGGGCTGAAGGCACCCAGACCCATGGTCCGGGCATGAGCGGCGAGGGCGCAAAGGGCCGGCTCACCGAGGTCCCGAACGTGCATCCCGAAGCGGAGTTGCGCGACTGTCGGCTGGGCGCCTGGACCGAGGTCGGCCGCGGCACCTTCATGGCCGAGGTCGAGATGGGCGATTACTCCTACATCACCGATTGGGGGCATGTCGTCTGGACGACCATCGGCAAGTACTGCTCGATTGCCAATTCGGTGCGGATCAACCCCGGCAACCATCCGACTTGGCGGGTGGTCCAGCACCATGCGGTCTATCGGGCCGAGGCTTACGGGCTTGGCACGGATGACGCCGATTTCTTCGCCTGGCGGCGCGACCATTGGGTGACCATCGGCCATGATGTGTGGGTCGGCCATGGCGCATCGATCATGGCCGGGGTCACAATCGGCACCGGGGCGGTGATCGGCGCCGGTGCGGTCGTAACCCGCGATGTCGCGCCCTATGAGATCGTCGGCGGGGTCCCAGCCCGGCTTATCAGGCGGCGCTTCAGCCAGGAGCAGGCCGAACGGCTGATCGACCTGGCCTGGTGGGACTGGCCGCGCGCGCGGTTCAAGGCCGCGCTGCCCGACATAAGGGACCTGTCGGTCGACGCGTTTCTCGACAAGTATCAGGCCTAGGATCGGGCGGCGGCCGGCGCCGGCCGGTCAGTAGACCCGCCTGCCGGCCCGCCAGACAGCGACCACATGGCTGCGCCCCGCCGCCCGTCTGACCTGGACCAGATCCGCGCGCTGCCCCAGCGCGAGCGTACCGCGGTCGGTCAGGCCCGCCATGCGTGCAGGCGTTGCGGTCACCATCGCCACGGCCTGCGGCAGAGCGATCGGCAGCGAGGGGTCGTCTGCGATCGCAAAGGCCGCCTCAAGCGGGCTGCGCGGCACGTAATCGGAGGCCAGCGCATCGACCAGCCCCTCGGCCAGCAGCGCATGAACCGCCACATTGCCCGATTGCGAGCCGCCGCGCAGGATGTTGGGCGCCCCGGCGACAATGCCCAGCCCCGTGGCACGGGCGTGCCTGGCCGCCGCAAGCGTGGTGGGAAATTCCGAAACCTGCACGCCCGCCGCACAGGCCGCATCGACATGCGCCTCGGTCCGGTCGTCATGGCTCATCACCGGCAGGCCGTGCTCCCGCGCCATTGCGATCACGTCGGCCTCGACCCCCGCGCCGACGCGGGCCGAACGTTCCAGAAGCTCGGCCATCACCGCACGGCCCTCCTCAAGCGAGATCTGCATGGCCTTTGAGGTGGCGCGCAGCCAGCGCTCGGTATCCGGGCTCTGCCGGTCGCCGGGTGTGTGGTCCATGACCGACACCAGCCGCACGATTGGCCGGTCGAGATGCGGCTGGGCGAGCGCGGGGGTCTGCGGGTCGGTGATCTCGCAGCGCATGTGGATGAGATGCTCGGCGCGAAACCGGCCCTCGGCCATGCCGCGCTCGATCGCCTCGACCAGTGGTGCGAGCATCTCGCGCCGTTCGGGATGCTGGACCGAGGCGCCCACGCAGAGGCTGTCGAAAACGGTGGTCGTGCCGCCCGAGATCACCACCGCATCATGGGCGGCCAATGCCTGATCGGCATTCCATTGCACATGGGCGCGGGGCAGGGCATGGCGCTCGACATGGTCTGTGTGCAGATCGACGATGCCGGGGATCAGATAGTCGCCCTCGCAGTCATGGACGATGTCGGCCCCGCTGCCCGGGCCCGGCAGATCCGCGCCGCATGCCGCAATCAGGCCGTCGCGCAGGGCAATGCCGCCCGCAACCTCAGCCTCAGGGGTGACCAGCCGCGCATTGAGCAGGGCAATGCCCGTCGATTGGGTGGCCCCAGGCCAGCCTGTGTCATTCATTGGCCTCTCCTCGCGGGTTCTGGCGGGGTCTGGTCGCGGCGCGGTGGTGCGATGGAGGCCATGTCGGCAACGGGGGCCATATCGGCAACGGGGGGCGTGCCGAAAACAGGGGCCATATCGAAGACGAGCGCCGTGTCGGCGACGCCAGAGCATGTCGCTTGCCTCATCTGCCGGCCGGCTGGGCCTGAAACGCCGCACGGCCGGCGCAATAGGTGGCGATGACCGCGGGCGTTCCGCCCTCCGGCCAGTCCAGCAGGACCAGATCGGCGCGCAGCCCCGCGTCGATCCGGCCGCGATCGGAAAGCCCCATGGCGCGGGCCGGCCCTTCTGAGACCAGCGACCAGAGCGCGTGGCGCGGGGCGACCTCATCGCGGTCGAGCCGGGCGACCGCGGCCAACATCGCGGGGTAGTAATAATCCGACGCCAACGCATCGCAGCGCCCGGCGGACACCATGTCAGCCGCGCCGAGCGAACCGATATGGCTGCCGCCCCGCACCGCATTGGGCGACCCGAAGATGATTGCATCGCCGGCGATATGCGCGGCCTCGGCTGCCGCGCGCACCATGGGAAACTCGCATATCTGCGCCCCAAGATCGTGATAGTAGCGCCGCGTCTCGGCCCTGGTGTCGTCATGGCTGAGCATCGGCGCCCCGGCTGCGCGCCCCATGGCCGCGATCCGGCGAATGGCCCCGTCGACCTCGCCGCGCCGCTTCCACACCGCGCCCAGACGTTCCACATAGGCCGCCGGTGTCAGACCTGCGCGCTTGGCATCGCCTTCGGTGCGCTGAAGCAGCCGCGCATCGCTCAGGGCCGCAGCCTCAAAATCCGGGCTTTGCTCGAACGCCCGCTCCTGAACCGAGATGCCGAATGCCCGCATGGCCATCGAGGTGTGGTCGTTAAAGGCGATCGAGGGGGTGTGCGGGGCCTGCGCGAGGGTCTCTTCGACCAGCGCTTCGGCCTCAAAGGCAAATGTCTCCCAGCGCAGCTGGATGCGGTGCTCAACGGTCAGACGCGGGCCCAGTGCGGCGACCGCTTCGATGAAGGCGCGGCCGCGCTCCAGCGCCCGCAGCCCAGGTTCCCAGCTCAGCGTCACGGCGTGATAGGCCGTGGCGATGCCGGCTGCGGCAAGCTGGCGGTCGGTGTCGATCACCGCGGTTTCCAGGGGAAAGAACACCCCCGGGCGAGGCATCACCTGACGCTCGAAGGCATCGCCATGCAGATCTACCAGTGCGGGCGCCAGGACAAGGCCCCGCGCGTCGATGCGCCGCTCGGCGCCCGCGGCGCTGCCGACAGCGGCAATCAGCCCATCCTCAACCAGAAGATCGGCCGTCTCGATCCCGCCCGGCAGCATGAGCCGCGCACCCTCGATTGCAAATCTCACCGCATCGTCCCCGTCGCTGCCCCGGTCCTCTTGCCGCGCCGCCCCTGTCGCGTCGCGTCACTCCCTCGCCATGGTTCCGGCGCCGCCGGGGCGGCTAGCACATCCCGCCGGTTTGCACCAGCGCCGGCCCGCGACGGCCCGTGTCGGCCCGTGTCGGCCCGCCTCGGGGCCTGAACTGCGAATTGCCACGTCTTTCGCCCGACGCAGTCCGGCCCAGCGTTGCGACAGATGGGTCCGCACTTCTCAAAAGCGCCGCTACTGGCTGAGCGCGACGGAGCGGTGACAGTTGCGCGGAGGATTTGTGACATCGCGACGCGCCACGAGGCCTGCGCAGCCGCGCTTCCGTCGCGGGCGCGCGCCGGGTGTCATCGAAACTTCACCAGATCCGACTTGCAATCGGCAACGCAATCTGATGAGAGACTTGTATAGTTGTCTAGTCTACCAGCAGGTGCCCATGACCGAGCCTGAACCGACGGCGCCCGAAGATACGGGGCCCGACCATACGGCGCCCGAAAAAACAGCGCCCGAAAACCCGGCGAACCTGCGACGCGACCGCCTCTCCGTTCTCGCCAAGGCCCCGGCCGGTCGTCTCAAGGCGCTTTGGGCCGAGATCGAGCCGCCCGAGCATCGGGTGCTGCGCGCGCCTGAGACCGGAACGGCGATGGTGCGCGGCCGCGCGGGTGGCACGGGTGCGGCGTTCAACCTGGGCGAGGTGACGGTGACGCGCTGCTCGGTGGCGCTGCCCGACGGCACGGTCGGGCATGGCTATGTGCAGGGGCGCGACCGCGATGCGGCAATGATCGTTGCACTGGCCGATGCGATGGCCGAGGCCGGCGAAGCGCCGCGCATCGACGCCCAGCTGACCGCACCGCTGCGTGAGGAGGCTGCCGCGCGGGACCATCTTCGGGCCGAAAAGGCCGCAGCGACTAAGGTTGAGTTCTTTACGCTTGCCCGGGGAGAGGATGCATGAGCGCGACCGCTGAAACCGTTCTCGCCGGGGGCTTTGCGGATATACCGATCGACGCGGCCCACGGGTTTCGTGCCGCGATGACCGCAATGGCCCGCCCGGGGCGCGTCACGACCGTGGCAGGTGCTGCGCCCCCCGCACCGGTTTCGCCTGCCGCGGGGGTCTTGATCCTGACCCTTTGCGATGCCGAGACGCCGCTCTTTCTTGCGCCCAGCCATGACACCGCGGCAATGCGCAACTGGCTGGCCTTTCACACCGGCGTGCCGCTTGTCGCGCCTGAGGCGGCGGATTTTGCCCTGGGCGCCTGGGCCGATCTGCCGCTGTCGCGCATGAAGCTTGGCCGCGCGGAATATCCCGACCGGTCCTGCACGGTTATCGTGGAGATGCCCGAGCTTGTCGCCGACACGCACCGCCTGGTCGGGCCGGGCATCGAGACCGAGGCGTTTCTGCGCCTGCCGGAGACTGGCGTCTTTCAGGCCAATCGGCGGCAGTTTCCCCTTGGCCTGGATTTCTTCTTTACCGCCGGCAACCAGCTTGCGGCACTGCCCCGGACCACCCGCATCGAGGAGGTTGCCTGATGTATGTTGCCGTCAAGGGAGGCGAACGGGCGATTGAAAACGCCCATGACTGGCTGGCCGAGACGCGGCGCGGGGCACAGGATGTCGCCGAGCTGTCGATTGCACAGATCCGCGAGCAGCTTGGGCTGGCGGTCACCCGGGTGATGGCCGAAGGCTCGCTTTACGACCCCGATCTGGCCGCCCTTGCAATCAAACAGGCGCGCGGCGACATGATCGAGGCGGTGTTCCTGATCCGCGCCTATCGCACGACACTGCCGCGCTTTGGCGCCAGCCGGCCGATCGACACCGGCGCCATGGCTTGTGTGCGGCGCATCTCGGCCACCTTCAAGGATCTGCCCGGCGGACAGGTGCTGGGCCCGACCTTCGATTACACCCACCGGCTGCTCGATTTCGCGCTGGCCGCCGAGGGGCTGGGCCCGGAGGACGCGCCGCGTGCCGCAGCCCAGGACGGGGCCATGCCGCATGTCACAGCTTTGCTGGCGCGCGAGGATCTGGTCCAGCCCGAACCGCCCGCCGATGAGACGCCCCGCGATCTGACCCGCGAGCCGCTGGAATTTCCCGCCGACCGCCCGCTGCGTCTGCAGGCGCTGGCGCGGGGCGATGAGGGCTTCGTGCTTGGCATGGCCTATTCGACCCAGCGCGGGTATGGCCGCAACCACCCCTTTGTGGGCGAAATGCGCGTGGGCATGGTGGCGGTCGAGCTCGACATTCCTGAGCTGGGCTTTGCCATCGAGATCGCCGAGATCGAGATCACCGAATGCGAGACGGTCAACCAGTTCCTGGGCTCAAAGACCGAGCCGCCGCAATTCACCCGCGGCTATGGCCTGACCCTGGGCCATTGCGAGCGCAAGGCGATCTCGATGGCGCTGGTCGACCGCGCGCTGCGCTGGGAGGAGCTGGGCGAGGACAATTCCGGCGCCCCCGCGCAGCATGCCGAATTCGTGCTCTACCACGCGGACAATGTGCAGGCGACGGGCTTTCTGGAGCATATCAAGCTGCCCCATTACGTCGATTTTCAGTCCGAGCTTGAGCTCATACGAAAGCTGCGCCGCGAGGCGCTCGCCTCGGCACAGACAGCCGTTTCGGTCGAGGCCGCCGAATGACCCGCGATGCGCGCATCCACGCAGCCGCGGGCCCTGTCCCGGCCCTGCGCTACCGGCGCATTTTGGCCTCGGGCCTGATCTTCTTGGGATCCGGCCCCAGCCGGACCTTGGTCCGCGGACCCCGCAGCTTGGGCAAAAATTCCATCGCTACCAGCCCGACAACCACAAGACCTGCAACGCTCACAACAATGCTCAGAACCAGCACGCGACCCACTCCATTGAACTCTGGTTGTCGAAGATTTGGTGGAAAATCTGGGCAAGTTTTGGCCCAAGCGGAGGCAACAGCGTGACAGCCCCAGCAGATCAGTACAATTTCGCCTATCTCGACGAGCAGACCAAGCGGATGATCCGCCGCGCGCTTCTCAAGGGTCTGGCGATCCCCGGCTATCAGGTGCCCTTTGCCAGCCGCGAGATGCCCATGCCCTATGGCTGGGGCACCGGCGGCGTGCAGGTCTCGGCCGCCGTGCTCACCCCCGATGACGTCTTCAAGGTGATCGACCAGGGCTCGGACGACACCACCAATGCCGTCTCGATCCGCAAGTTCTTTCAAAAGGTTGCGGATGTCGAGGTCACCGAGAGCACCGAGGAGGCCACGGTCATTCAGACCCGCCACCGGATCCCGGAGACGCTGCTCAACGAAGATCAGATCCTGGTTTATCAGGTGCCGATCCCCGAGCCCTTGCGCTATCTGGAACCGCGCGAAACCGAGACCCGGCGCATGCATGCGCTGGAGGAATACGGGCTGATGCATGTCAAGCTTTACGAGGACATTGCGCGCAACGGTGCCATTGCCACGGCCTATGCCTATCCGGTCAAGGTCGAGGATCGCTACATCATGGATCCCTCGCCGATCCCGAAATTCGACAATCCCAAGCTGGAAAGTTCCGCAATCCAGCTCTTCGGCGCGGGTCGCGAACAGCGGATCTATGCCGTGCCGCCCTACACCAAGGTGGTGAGCCTGGATTTCGACGATTACCCGTTCGATCCGTCAAAGGCCGACCATCCCTGCGCCCTGTGCGGGGCGACGACGAGCTATCTCGACGAGGTGATCACCGATGACGAAGGCGGGCGCATGTTCGTCTGCTCGGACAGCGATTTCTGCGCCCGGCGGCGCGCGGCCGGGTATCGCGGCGCACAGGCCTATATCGCCGTGGAGGGTGTGGGATGATCAACCAGCTGAGGGTCTATCAGATCTTTCCGCAAACTGCGGCCGCCTTTCACGCGCGGTTTCGCGATCATGCGGCGCGGATCATGGCGCGGCATGGCTTTCGCATTCAGGCGATGTGGGAAACTGGCGCGGAGGAGACGCTGGCCTTTGCCTATCTTCTGAGCTGGCAGGACGAAGCAGAGATGACAGCCGGCTGGGCGGCCTTCATGGCCGATGAGGAATGGGCCCAAATCAAGCGCGATACGGTTGAGCGTCCAATTGTGGGCGCGATAGAGGATCGGGTGCTGCGACCCACCCCCTATTCCGCCGCGATCGAGGGGCAGGATGGCTAGGCCTTGCATCTTCAGCCCTCGACATGGGGCGGTCACATGATTGCAATCCGCGAGCCGCGCGAGGGCGATGTGCCGGCGCTGCTGGAGCTGATGAACTGCCCCGGGGTGCGGTACGGCACCGCCCGCATGCCCTTTACCACCGAGGGCTGGGTCCGGACCCGCGTGCCGACCACCAACCCCAATGTCACCTCGGTTGTGGCGCTGGTCGACGACACGGCACGCGGCTCGGCCTCGTTCCTCCGCGGGTCGGATCGTTCCGCGCATTCGGCCCAGATGGGGTTTTCGGTTCACGACCGGTTCACGCGTCGGGGGCTTGGCCGCGCGATGATGACCGCCCTGATCGAGGTCGCCGACCGATGGCTTGGCCTGCGCCGTCTGCATCTGACCGTCAGTGTCGACAATGCCGCGGCCATCGGGCTTTACCACAGCGCCGGTTTCGAGATCGAGGGCCGCCTGCGCGGCGACATCCTGCGCGACGGGATGCTGGTGGACAGTTATGCAATGGCGCGGGTGCGGGATGCGGCGCCGTTTTTTGTGGGCCCGGTTGATGACGGCCCGGTTTCTGAAGGATCGAGAAATGACGCCGCTGCTTGAGGTTACGGGCCTCACCAAACGCTACGGTGCGCGGATCGGCTGTGCCGATGTGGGCTTTGAGCTCTATGCGGGCGAGGTGATGGGCATTGTGGGCGAGTCGGGCTCGGGCAAATCCACGCTGCTGGCCTGCATGGCCGGGCATCTGGCGCCCGACACGGGCCGGGTGGTGTTTGACACCCGCGCCGAGGGGCCGCGCGACACGCTGACCATGTCCGAGGCCGAGCGGCGCATGCTGGGCCGCACCGATTGGGCCTTTGTGCATCAGAACCCGCGCGATGGGCTGCGCATGCGCATCAGCGCCGGCGGCAATGTGGGCGAGCGGCTGATGGCGGTGGGCGCGCGGCATTACGGCCAGATCCGCGAGGCCGCGCTCGACTGGCTGGAGCGGGTGGAGATCGCGCAGGACCGCATCGATGACCGCCCCGCGGCCTTTTCGGGCGGCATGCAGCAGCGCTTGCAGATCGCGCGCAACCTCGTCTCGGGGCCCCGTCTGGTCTTTATGGATGAGCCGACCGGCGGGCTCGATGTCTCGGTCCAGGCCCGGCTTCTGGATCTCTTGCGCGGGCTGGTGCGGCGGCTGGGCCTGTCGGTCGTTGTGGTCACGCATGATCTGGCGGTGATCCGGCTTTTGGCCGATCGGGTGATGGTGATGAAGGAGGGGCGCGTGGTCGAAACAGGTCTTACGGATCAGGTGCTGGACGACCCGCAGCACGCCTATACCCAGCTTCTCGTCAGCTCGGTGCTGCAGGCATGAGCGCGATGATCGAGGTTGCGGGTCTGGGCAAGACCTTCACCATGCACACCCAGGGCGAGGCGGTGATCGAGGTCTTGCGCGACGCGGCGCTCTCGGTTGCCGCGGGCGAATGCGTGGCGCTCACCGGTCCGTCGGGCTCGGGCAAATCCACGCTGATGCGGGTGCTTTACGGCAATTACCTGGCCGGTGCCGGGCGCGTGGTCGTCGCGGGCACCGACATTGCCCGGGCCAAACCGCAGGAGATCGTGGCCCTGCGGCGCCACACGCTGGGCTATGTGAGCCAGTTTTTGCGCGTCGTGCCCCGGGTGCCGGCGCTGCAGGTGGTGGCCGAGCCGCTTCTGGCGCTCGATGTCTCCGAGGCCGCGGCGCTTGACCAGGCGCGTGCATTGCTGACCCGCCTGCGCATCCCGCAAACGCTCTGGTCGCTGTCGCCCACCACCTTCTCGGGCGGCGAGCAGCAGCGGGTCAACATCGCCCGTGGGTTTGCGCATCCCTATCCCGCGCTCCTGCTTGATGAGCCGACCGCCAGCCTCGATGCCGCCAATCGCGAAACGGTGCTCTGCCTGATCGAAGAGGCCAAGGCCCGGGGTGCGGCCATCGTCGGCATCTTCCACGATGCCGCGGCGCGCGCACGCGTGGCCGACCGTGAAGTGGATGTGAGCCAGTTTGCGCCCGCGCCGGCATGACGGGCAACGGGGCGGGCAACGCGACGGGCAACGCGACGGGCAACGGGGCACGAAACGGGGCGGGCCCGGGCCGGCTCATCGCCGTGGTCGGCCCGTCCGGCGTCGGCAAGGACAGCCTGATCGACGCGCTCATCGCCGCCGAGCCCGGTATGCGCCGCGCACGCCGCGTCATCACCCGGCCAGCATCCGCGGGCGGTGAGGAGTTCGAGGGCGTCAGCGAGGCCCAGTTCCACCGCCGGCGCGAGGCCGGCGCCTTCGCGCTCTCCTGGGGCGCGCATGGCCTTTACTACGGGATCCCGATTGAGACGGTTGCGGCCGTCACGCAAGGTGCTCAGCTCCTGGCCAACCTGTCGCGGGGCGCTCTTTCCGATGCCGCGGCACGCTACCCGGCGGTGCATGTCCTCTCCGTCACCGCCCCGCCCGAGGTGCTGGTTGAGCGCCTCGCGCATCGGGGGCGCGAAACCCAGGCCGACATTGCCCGCCGGCTCGCCCGCCCGGCCGCCGCCCCGCCGCCCGGCATGCCCGTCACCAGCATCGAGAATGCCGGCCCGATCGCAGATGCCGTGGCCGCCGCCCGTGCCGCGCTTGGAATGGGGCGCTGAGCAGCCCCTTCTTTTTGGCAAAAATACTCAAAAACCGGCCTCAACCGCCGCACCGGCCCGGGCATAATGCGCTCCGCGCGCCTCACGAGTGCGTCCGCCAGCGCGATCCCTGCACCAAGAGCACCGCCAGCAGGGGCGCGGCAAACGCAACCAGCGCCACCGCAATCAGCAAAGGCCCGAGTGCGGCGTAATCGGCCGGAACGCTGACCGCGCCGGTGACCGGATCGCGCACTTCACGGGTGACCAGAAAGATCTCGTTTACATAGCGGGTGGCCAGGCTGCTGGCCGACAGGGCCAGATTGGTAAAACTCGCCATCACGGCAAAAAACGTGGCCTTCAGATGCGCCGGCGCGTTGCGCGCAATCCAGGCCAGCATCGGGACCATGGCAATCTGGCCCAGCGGGCTTTCCACGGCCGTGTCGAGAATGGCAATCGCGCGCGCCTCGATCACGCCGCCGGTCATCGCGGCGGTCCAGTCATGCAGGCCATAGACCAGGCCGATATTGGGCAGGGCCAGCAACCCGGCTGCCAGGGTCAGGATCACCACGATCGAGGCGATCGAGCGCGTGGCCATCAGCGGGCGCAGCAGCACCAGCCCCACCAGCGTCAGAACCCCCGTGATCAGCGACAGAACCGACAGGAACTGCTCGTCAAAGCCCAACACATCGATCTCGAACCAGGCCATGCCCGGACCGGGCAGGGGCACTGCGCGAAAGATGAAGATGATCGCCGCGGTGCCGATCAGCGTTCGCGCGCGTGCCGGCGGCAGCTCGGCGATCAGCCGCCGCATCAGAAAGAGCACAACCGCCATGCTGCCCGCAAAGATCGCCTCTTGCGCGAAGGGCGGGTCGGCAAGCCCGATGCCGATGCTGAGCACCACGAAAACCAGCCCGCCGCCCAGGATCTCCCAATTGGGCCGCAGCGCCTCGGCCTTCTCCGGCCCGGCATTGGGCGTCGCCGCACCACGCCGCATCAGGGATGCCAGCACCACCCCCAGGATCGAAATCACCGGAATGCCCAGCGCCACCAGATAAATGCGCCCGTAAAGCTCGGCCCGGGCCTCGGGCAAGAGGTCCTGCGCGCCCTCGAACATCACGATATTGACCGCGGCCACCAGCACCAGACCGCTCAGAATCGCAAAACGCCCCAGCATCTGCATGGTCGTGTGCAGGGCCTTTTCCTCAGCCTCCTCAAAGGGCGCGCCGTCAGGGCGGGTCTTGGGCACGGCCTCGACGGTCATCGCATCGGCCACGACATCCTGCACGACATAGCCCGACGGGGCGAGCAGCACGGCGATGACATACCAGGCCGACACCGGCATGATCTTACCCATCGCCGCCGTGTCGGTGACCAGCAGATACATGATCAGAAGCGAGGCCGCGATCAGCCCGGCGCCCAGCCAGACCAAGAGCGCCTTCCACCGCCAGATCAGATCGACGATATGGCCAAGCGGCATTTTCAGCACCCAGGGCAGGCCGGCCCAGAACGCAAGCCCAGCCAGGAAGGCCGCCGAGAGGTCGAGATAGTCTTTGACAAAGAACGTGCCGACCACCGAGGTCAGGCCCGAAATGCCGGCTGCAAAATAGACCATCAGCGGCGGCAGAAACGACCAGCGCAGATTGCGCGCGAGATCGCCAAAGATGCGGTCGAGGAACCCCATGATCCCGGCGCCGGCCGGCCGGGGCGCTGTGCCGCCCGGGCTCACTCGGCCGGCTCGGCCAGAAGTCCGGCCTCGGCCAGCAGCGCCCGGACATGCGCGATCGGCACGCCGAGATTCGAGCCGCCGAATTCCGGGAGTATCGCCGAGTTGACCGCGACCACGCGCCCCTCAAGATCGAGCACCGGGCCGCCGCTTCCGCCATGGGTGGTTTCCGCGTCATAGACCATGGCGGAGTTCGTCAACTGCCCGACAATGCCGCGGCTGGACAGCGGCAAGATATGACCGGCCTCGGCCAGCCGCGCCGACAGGCTCCAAAAATCGGTGTCTCCGGCGGCTTGCAGGGTTTCCAGAAAGGCCGGGCCAGCCTGCGCGAGCAGTGAGCGAAGCCCGGTGGGATAGCCCATCAGGATGACGGTCTGGCCGGCGCTGCCGGGGGCCGGTGCAAGCGAGAGGCCGATATCTTTGGGAAACGGCTGATCCGCACCTGCCGGCACGACCAGTGCGAGATCGGCCGCATCGCTGGCGCGCAAAAGCCGAACCGGCAGCGCCTCGGTGCGGTGCGGAAACCAGGCCAGAAAGCGCAGCGTCTCCGGTTCCAGCTGTGCGATGCCCGGCATGTTGGGCAGGTTGGTCTCCCAGGGCAGGGCGACATGGCGGTTGGTGACAAGCGCGCCCGATCCCTCGACCAGAAAGCCCGTGCCGGTGAATTGCAGCTCGGCCGCCGGCCCGTCGCCCCCCAGCATCAGCAAGGGCTGGCCGCGCGGTCCGATCAGGGGCTGGCCATCGGCGCTGACCTGATGGCGCAGCACCTTGCCGGTGGCCGGATCGCGAAACCCATAGGCACCCTGCAGGAACGCGACCGAGGCCAGGCTGTCCAGGATCACCCGTGCGCTGGCCTCCGAGCGGCGTTCGAGCAGGGCCAGCCGCTCGTCATTCGAGAGGATCCCGCGGGTCAGTTCGGCGCGCAGCTGCGCAAGATCGGCACCGCGCAGCGCCTCCTCCCGGGCGCGCGCAAGCGCCGCGGCGACGCTTTCCAGGCGCGAGGCTTCCGCGGCAATGCGCAGCTCGAACTGGCGCGAAAGCGCAATCTGCTGCCAGACGACCAGCCCGAGAACCGCAAGCGCTGCCAGAACGCTGACCCGGAACAGAAGCGTCGTCTGCCAGGTCAGACGGCGGGCCAGATCGCCGAAGGCCCAGAGGATCCGCCGCCCCATCGGTCGGCGGCTGTTGCGCAG
>JBCBKN010000014.1:0-23262 GCA_038521775.1 Pseudomonadota bacterium
GCGTTGGGTGGGAGAGTTTCAGTCACGCGTCTTGCGTCAGCGTGTCAGAGGGGGCGGGTTACAGGTAAAAATCGGGCAAGTAGCGCAGTGGCGCCGGTGCTCCTCCCGGCGTTGTCGCCCGATACCCCGCCGCGTGATGTCCCGATGCCTGAGCTGTGGTGTGCGATCTCTTCTGGTCCCGTGCGGTCCGGCCCGACGCGTGCTGCGTCCTATTTTCTCCGGGCAAGTTTTCTCCAGGTGAGAGTCTGCTGCGTCCAAATTTGCTGGTGTGGTGCGTAGCCGTCGCTTGATTTCTGGTCGCTTGACATGTGGTCGCGTGATTTCCGGCGATGTGATTTCTGGCCGCCCGATTTCTGGCCGCCCGATTTCTGGTCTGGCGTTGCGCCCGACCGATAGACAGTGCGCAAGTGGCGTGTGATCTTCGCACGGAAACCGTGCGAAGGGGGGCGCGATGAGTGGCGACACGCGCAAAGGCGCATCCGGACATTCGGCCGGTTCTGCAACCGGCGAGGCTCCGGGTGCCGCAGATGAGGGTGCGGCACAGGCCGCATCCCAAGACACACAGCACGGCGATCTGCCCCCCTATCCGCGGGACATGATCGGCTATGGCGCAGCCCCGCCCGACCCGCAATGGCCGGGCGAGGCCCGCATCGCCGTCAATTTCGTGATCAATTACGAAGAGGGCGGCGAGAACTGCATTCTGCATGGCGATGCGGCCTCTGAGGCGTTTCTGTCGGAGATCGTCGGCGCCCAGCCCTGGCCCGGGCAGCGGCATATGAACATGGAATCGATCTATGAGTTCGGCGCCCGCGCGGGGTTCTGGCGCCTGCACCGGCTGTTCACCGCATACGGGCTGCCGGTCACGGTGTTTGGCGTGGCCACGGCGCTGGAGCGCAACCCGGCGGCGGTGCGGGCCATGGTCGGCTCGGGCTGGGAGATCGCCACGCATGGGCTCAGATGGATCGACTATCGCGACATGCCCGAGGCGGAGGAGCGGCGGCATATTGCCGAGGCGGTGCGCATTCACACCGCGCTGACCGGCACCGCACCCGAGGGGATCTATCAGGGCCGAAGCTCGGCCAACACCTTGCGGCTGAGCATGGAGGCGGGGTTTGCCTATTCGGCCGACAGCTATGCCGATGAGCTGCCCTATTATGTCGACGGGCCGAACGGGCCGTTCCTGATGCTGCCCTACACGCTCGACGCGAATGACATGCGCTTTGCCACCCCCCAGGGCTTCAATTCCGGCGACCAGTTCTTTGCCTATCTGCGCGACAGCTTTGACATGCTGCATGACGAGGGCGGGCGGATGATGTCGGTGGGGCTGCATTGCCGGCTTGTCGGGCGGCCCGGACGGGCCCTGGCGCTGAAGCGGTTCATCGACCATATCGGCGAGGTTGGCGGCGCCTGGGTGGCCACACGGGCGCAGATTGCTCGGCATTGGCGCCGGGTTCACCCGCCGCCGGGCTGATTCGCAGGCAGGGCACAGGCCCGCGCCACCACCCGGGCCGGGCGCGCCGAGACATGGGGCCGAACCGCGGCGGCACCCGTCGCTGCCCGGTGTTGCGGCAGTGTTCTGGAATTGTGCTGCGCTGCGGCGCATCGGCGCTGTGCACTGCGGCAGTTGGGGCTGCGCATCGCGCATAATCTGTGCTATACGTCCCACAGGTAGCATTCGCCGAACAGCTTCGCTTTTTAAGACGCGTTGCTGGCGGGATACCGCAGTCACGACGAGTTTTTGGATACACGACCTGGGCTTGGCTTTGGGTTTGGGGGCTGGATATGACGGGTAAAACCCGGCCATTTCGATATGCCGCGATCCGTCGGGCAACCGGACGCGGCGCGTTGGCCTGGCGCAGATGCAGCCGCGCCTTTGCGCGCGGCACCGAGGCATCGATCACCGCATGGAACCTCAGCTGGTCGATCGTCTTCATGATCCTGGCCGGTCTGGCCGTGGATGTCTCCAACGCCTATCGGATGCAAACCCTCCTGCAATCGACGGCCGATGCCGCGGCCCTGGCGGCGATCATCGATCTGCCCGACACCTCGGCGGCCACCCTGGCGGCCAATGATTATGCCGAGCTTAACCTGGCACCGGCCCTGCATGGCGATGTGCTGGCGCTCACCGACATCCGCTATGGGGTGTGGGACGCGGCGGCCGGGCAGTTCACCAATCCCGGCACGCCCGATATCGATGCGGTCGAAGTGATCCTGCGGCGGTCGACGGACAACAACAACACCCTGCCGACGACATTCCTGCGCCTGATCGGGTTTGACTATTGGAACATCGTCAGCACCAGCGTCGCGACCAATCACGAGCGGCCGTGCATGCGCAACGGGATGATCACCGAGCGGCGGGTGATCGTGACCGCCTTCACCACCTTTTCGGACGGGATCTGCGTGCACGGCCAGGACGGGATCACCATTGTCGATGACGCCGTCTTCACCTCGGGCGCGCGGCCCAGCATGGTCGACAGCGAGGATCTGGTCTCGTCGGGCAGTTTGCTCGATCCCAGCATCGCCCCGATCGAGGGCTGGCTGCAGCCCAAGATGGCCTGGGAGACGCGGATCATCAGCGCCGGTGTGCTGGCCGTGGATCCCGATTTCGTGCCCGATTACATCGACACGACCCGCCCGGTGGTGAACCTGACGGTCGCCGATCTGTCAGCGCCGCTGGAAGAGGGCCGGGTGTTCTTTGTGGCCTGCACCACGGGCAACCCGGCCGTGCTGCCGCCCGGGACCGACTGGCGCCGGGTCGCGGTTGTCTTTGACTGCCCGGTCAGCGGGGCGGATGTGCTGTTGCAGGATGTGATGATCGTGACCGACCAGGGCCCGGTGGATTTCACCGGCACCTCGCGGATCGGGCGCAATGACAGCTGCACCTCGGGCGGCGGGGTGCAGATCATCGCCCGGGGCGATGTCCGGATGCTCGACGACACCCGGCTTTACGGCGTGCAGATCGTCTCGCGCGCCGGGGTCGAGCTGGCCGGCCTGCCCGGCGAGACCGAGGGCGTCTCGATCCAGGCGGGCAATGACATCATCCTGGATGAAGCCGATCTTCTGGGCGTGTGCCAGGGCGGGGTCGACACGCTGGACACCGGCAAGCAGTACCGGCTGGTCGACTAGCCCCGGAGATCGACTAGCCTCGGAGATCGACTGGGCCTGTCGGTTGGGCCGGGGCGGGCGTTCGGGGATCGCTATTGGTCGTAATCGACGACGATCTTGGCGCTGCGCGGCAGCGACTGGCAGGTCAGCACATAGCCGCGGGCGACCTCGTAATCCTCCAGCGCATGATTGGCGAGCATCTCGACCTCGCCCTCGATGAGCCTGGCGCGGCAGGTCGAGCAGACCCCGGCCGTGCAGGCATAGGGCGCGTCGAGATCGTTCTGCAGCGCTGCCTCCAGCACGGTCTGACCGTCGCGCGGCATGGCAAAGCTGTGCGCAGTGCCGTCGATGGTCACGGTCGCGGCGCATTGATCCAGCGGGCCGGCGGCGGTCGATGCGGCGGGCCGCGCCAACCGCCCGGGCTGGGACGCGGCAAAGAGCTCGTATTTTATGCGCTCCTCGGCCAGTCCATGGTCGCGCAGCGCGCCCGAGATCGCGGTCATCATCGGCTGCGGTCCGCAGATGAAGGCCGTGTCGACCGTGTCGATATCGATCCACACCTTAAAGAGCGCGGCGCATTTGGCGGCATCGACCCGGCCGGTGAAGAGCGCCACCTCCTGGCCGGATTCGAGCATATGGATGACGTTGAGCCGGCCCATATGGCGGTTTTTGAGATCCTCCAGCTCCTCGCGGAACATGATCGTCTGCGGCGTGCGGTTGGCATAGACGAGGGTGAAGCGCGAATTCGGCTCGCGCGCCAGCACCGTGCGCAGGATCGAGAGCACCGGGGTGATGCCCGACCCGCCGGCAAAGCCCAGGATATGCCGCGCCGCGCCGGGGTCGAGCGGCGTGTGAAAGCTGCCCATGGGGGGCATCGCCTCCACCCGGTCGCCCGGGGCCAGCGTGCTGTTGGCCCAGGAGGAGAAGGCCCCACCCGCGACCCGCTTGATGCCCACCTGCAGCACGCCATCATCGAGCCCCGCGCAGATCGAATAGGAGCGGCGGATCTCCTGCCCCTCGATCATCTGGCGAAAGGTGAGGTACTGGCCGGGGATGAACCGAAACGCCTCCGGATCCTCGGGGCGCAGGGTCACCACCACCGCCTCGCGGATGGTCTTTTCAACGGCCGTCACGGTCAGCGGGTGAAAGCGGGCCATTGCGGTCTCCTTCAACGGCGGGGTGGCGTCACACAAGGCGCAGGGCGAGCATGGCGGCCACGCCATACCCGACCATCCCAGCACCAAAAAACAGCGCCAATGCGATGCGCACGGCGAAATAGGCAAAGAGGCTGTGCGCGGCGGCGTCCTCGAAATCGACAAAGCCATGGCGCAGGCGGGTTTTGGGGCGCGGCTGGGACGGGCTGCCCACCACCGAGACCACCTCGGTGCCGGCGCGCGGGCCCTCGGCCACCTCAAAGAGCCGGTGATGCATCATGTCGCCATCGCGGTCGGGCTTTTGGACCACGCCCTTGGGGCGCAGCGCCAGCCAATGCGACCGCCGGATCTCGCGGGCATGTTGCCGGCCCAACAGCAGGGCGGTGCCGCTTGCCGCGGTGCCCAGGACCAGGCTGAGCACCAGCATGACGGTCTGATCGCCATAGATCGCCATCGTCATGCCTTATCGGCTGGGGCGGCGGCGCGGGCATTCTGGCCGCCTCAGATGCATTTGAAATAGTCGAAGGGCTCGCCGCAGGCCCGGCAGCGCCATTGCGCCTTGCAGGGGGTGGAGCCGAACTGGCTGATCCGTTCGAGCTGGTCGGCCGCCCCGCAATGCGGGCAGCGTTCTGGCCCGCCGGCGGGCTGGGGCGGGGCGATGCCATAAGCCTCCAACCGGGCGCGGCCCTTGTCGGAGAGCCAGTCGGTCGTCCAGGGCGGCGAGAGGCGGCGGCGCAACTCCAGCCGGTCGATGCCGCGGGCGCGCAGGGCGGTTTCGACATCGAGATTGATCACCGAGGTGGCGGGGCAGCCGGAATAGGTGGGCGTGATCTCGACGACCAGCGTCTCACCCTCCCAGGCCACATTGCGGATGATGCCCAGATCGACGACCGAGATCACCGGGATTTCGGGATCGGGCACGGCATCGAGCCAGTCCCAGATCTCGGCGGTGGCCGGCAGGGTGGCTACCATATGGCCCCCGGATAGGCGCGCTGCAGCCATTGCATCTGCGCCAGAAGCGGGCCCAGATGCTCGGTATGGGTGCCGCTGCGCCCGCCCTGATGGGCAAAGCGGCTTTCGGGGATGGTGAGCGTGGCCTGGCGCATGACATCGGCAAGCCGGGCCTGCCAGGCGTCGCGCAGCGTTTCGGGCGCCGGGGCGATGCCGGCCGCGGCCAGCAGATCGTCGGCCGCGTCGGCGGCAAACATCTCGCCGGTGTAAGGCCAGAGCATGTCGAGCGCTGCCTGCATGCGCGCATGGCTTTCATCGGTGCCGTCGCCCAGCCCGATCACCAGCTCGGTCGACCGCTCCAGATGATAGGCAACCTCCTTGGCGGCCTTGGCGGCGATTTCGGCCACCCGCGGCTCGGTGCTGTTGGCAAGCTGGGCGAGGCGCGGGCCGTGCCAGGCATCAAAGAGGAACTGCCGCATGATGGTCTGGCCAAAATCGCCATTGGGCTGTTCGACGAGGAGGAGGTTCCGGAACTCCCAGGCATCGCGCAGATAGGCGAGATCATCGGCCGAGCGGTCCTTGCCCTCGATCTCGGCAGCAAGGCCGAGCCAGAGCTGGGTCTGCCCGATCAGATCGAGCGCGGTGTTGGCCAGCGCGATGTCCTCTTCAAGCGCGGGACCATGGCCGCACCATTCAGAAACCCGGTGGCCCAGGATCAGGGTGCTGTCGCCCAGACGCAGCAGGAATTCGAAGAATGCGGATTCGAGGGTCATCGAGGCGTCCAACATCACATTGCGCCCACATCATCGGGGATGTCGAAAAAGGTGGGGTGGCGGTAGACCTTGGCATTGGCGGGCTCAAAGAGCGGGCCTTTCTCGGAGGGTGCCGAGGCGGTGATCTCGGCCGAGGGCACCACCCAGATCGACACCCCCTCATTGCGGCGGGTGTAGACGTCGCGCGCATTGCGGATCGCCATTTCGGCATCGGGCGCGTGGAGGCTGCCGACATGGCGGTGGCTCATGCCGTGCTGGCCGCGGATGAACACCTCCCAAAGGGGCCATTCTGCTGACATTGCGCGTCTCCTGGCTCAGCCGCGGCCGCGGGTTTCGTCGAGACCGGGGCCGGGTGTGGGGTCGTGCGACTGACCGAAGGCGAGGCGGTGGCCATCGGGGTCGGTGAGGTCGAAATCATCGCAGCCATAGGGGTTGTCGCGGCGGATCGCGGTAAGCTCGGGCAGATCGAGCGCGGTGAATTCGGCATGCAGCGCGGCGACATCCGAGACGTAAAGATAGGCCGCCCAGTAATGGTTGCGGGGGATCGGGCCGTGACCGCGATTGAGCGCGAGGGTCACATCGCCGCGCTGGACGATGCAGAACTCCGCCTCTCCCTCATGCCGCCAGACGCCATGGCTGTCAAAACCCAGGCCTTGATAGAACGCCTCGGAGGCCACCACATCGGCCACGTCGAGCACCGGCATGGCGCGCAGGGCGCTCATGCCGGGCGTTCGCGCAGGTAAAGCAGGGTGAGGACCAGGGCGAGCCCGCCAAATGCCGCCGTTTGCAGCCAGTAAAGCAGCGTGCCGGCGCCCTCGGGCATCTCGGCGAGCGCGGTGGCCAGCGCGGGCGAGACATTGACATAGGCAAGCCCCGCCACCGTGCCCCAGATCGAGACCAGCGCATAGGGCACCATCACCCGGTGGCGCGACGCGGCAAAGAAGAGCGCGGCATAGGTGATGAGCGTGAAGGAAATGATCCGGTCCTGATAGGCATAATAGGGCGTGTCGAAATAGACGAACAGCACCGGCCATTTCAGCCCGATGAAATGCGCCGTGCCCATGCACAGAAAGAAGACCACGCAGATGAGCAGCAGCGCGCGCAGGATCTGGGACGGGGCCGCCATCGTTATTCCGCCGCCAGCTTGGCCGCGCGCTTCTTCGCGGCATGGGCCATCAGCCCGTCGCGCACCCAGGCGCCGTCTTCCCAGGCCTTGACGCGGGCGCCCAGCCGCTCGCGACTGCAGGGACCGTTGCCGCGCAGCACCTCGAAGAACTCCTCCCAATCGGGTTCGGCAAAATCGTAATGCCCGCGCTTTTTGTTCCAGGCGAGGGTGTCGTCGGGGATGGTCAGGCCCAGATAGGCCGCCTGCGGCGCGGTCTGGTCGACGAATTTCTGCCGCAGCTCGTCATTGGAGTTCATCTTGATCTTCCAGGCCATCGACTGTGCGGAATGCACGCTGTCGGCATCCGAGGGCCCGAACATCATCAGCGAGGGGTACCAGAAGCGGTTGAGCGCATCCTGGGCCATATGGCGCTGGGCCGGCGTGCCACCGGCCATCTTCATCATGATGTCAAAGCCCTGGCGCTGGTGGAAGCTTTCCTCCTTGCAGATGCGGATCATCGCCCGGGCATAGGGCCCGAACGAGGTGCGCTGCAGCGGCACCTGGTTCATGATTGCCGCCCCGTCGACCAGCCAGCCCACCGCGCCCATATCGGCCCAGGTCAGCGTGGGATAGCTGAAGATGGAGGAGTATTTCATCCGCCCTTCATGCAGCGCCTCGAAAAGCGCGTCGCGCGACACGCCCAGCGTTTCAGCCGCGCAATAGAGATAGAGGCCATGGCCCGCCTCGTCCTGCACCTTGGCCAGCAGGATCGCCTTGCGCTCCAGCGTCGGCGCGCGGGTGATCCAGTTGCCCTCGGGCAGCTGGCCGACGATCTCGGAATGCGCGTGCTGGCCGATCTGGCGGATCAGCGTCTTGCGATAGCCCTCGGGCATCCAATCCTTGGGCTCGATCTTCTCGCCCGCATCGATGCGGTCCTGAAAGGCACGCTCCTCGGGCGACATCTCTTCGCGCGGGGTGATGCCCGCGCCGGTGGATTTGACCATCTGTGCGTACATGCCGGTCTCCTATCTGCGGGGCCCAAACAGCCGGTTGAAGAACCCTGCGGGCGGTGGGGTCGGCTCGGCGGGATTAAGATCGGCGGGGTTAAGATCGGTGGGGATCATCTCGCCATCCAGGCCGTAGAGCTCGCCATCATCGCCCTGAAGCCGCGCATCGAAGGCCAGGGCCAGCGCGTGCATCTTGCGGATCACCGCGGGGGGCGGGCTTTTCACATCGATCCGGCCCTCGAACCAGACAAAGGGCCAGGGCCCGTCGGCGGTCTGGAAGTCGGCCATCAGCATAGGGTCCGCCTCGTCCGACAGGCGCAGGTCAGGATCGGCCGCCGCCAGGGCGCGCCATTCCGCGCGGGTGATGTCATCGCCCTCATCGCACCAATCGGCGCGGCGGGTGATGTGCAGCTCATAGCCCATCAGACCCGCTCCAGCACCATCGCCACGCCCTGGCCGACGCCCACGCACATGGTGCAAAGCGCATAGCGCCCGCCCGAACGTTTGAGCTGGTAGGCCGCGGTCAGCACCAGCCGCGCGCCGGACATGCCCAGCGGGTGGCCCAGCGCGATGGCCCCGCCATTGGGGTTCACCTGCGGCGCGTCATCGGGCAGGCCGAGCGCGCGGGTCACGGCGAGGGCCTGGGCGGCAAAGGCCTCATTGAGCTCGATCACATCCATCTGATCGATGCTGAGCCCGGTGCGGGCCATCAGCTTGCGCACCGCGGGGATCGGGCCCACGCCCATGATCCGCGGTTCGACCCCGGCCGCGACCACCCCGACGATGCGGGCCATGGGGGTGAGGCTGTGGCGGGTCAGCGCGGCCTCGCCGGCCAGGATCATCGCCGCGGCGCCGTCATTGACGCCCGAGGCATTGCCGGCCGTCACCGACAGGTCTGGCCCGTTCACGCCCTTGAGCTTGGCAAGCTTCTCGGCCCCCGTGCCGGGGCGCGGATGCTCGTCGGTGTCGATGGTCAGCGCGTCGCCCTTGCGCTGGGGGATGGTGACCGGGGCGATCTCATCGGCAAAAAGCCCCGCCTCCTGCGCGGCGGCCCAGCGCGCCTGGGAGCGGGCGGCAAACGCGTCCTGATCCGCGCGGGCCACCTTGAACTCGGCCGCGACATTGTCGGCGGTCTGGGGCATCGAATCGATGCCATATTGCGCCTGCATCTTCGGGTTCACAAAGCGCCAGCCGATGGTGGTGTCATAGACCGCATTGGCGCGCGAGAAGGGCGCATCGGCCTTGGGCATCACGAAGGGCGCGCGGGTCATGCTCTCCACCCCGCCGGCGATGGCCAGATCCATATCGCCCGCCTTGATGGCGCGCGCGGCGATGCCGACCGCGTCGAGCCCGCTGGCGCAAAGCCGGTTGATCGTGCAGCCCGGCACCGCGGTGGGCAGCCCGGCCAGAAGCCCGGCCATGCGCGCGACATTGCGGTTGTCCTCGCCGGCCTGGTTGGCGCAGCCCATGACGACATCGTCGATCTCGGCCCACTCGACCCCTGTGTTGCGCGCCATCAGCGCCGCAATGGGAATGGCGGCCAGATCGTCGGTGCGCACCGGGGCCAGGGCCCCGCCGAAGCGGCCGATGGGCGTGCGCTGCGCATCGCAAAGATATGCCGTCATGACGCGGATCCTCCCACCTCCGTCTTAGCAAATCGGCGCTGCGGGGACAAATGAAATGTTACATAGAGTCGGGAAAAACCACATTTGATGTAACGTAATCCAGCCAGGGCTTGCACCCGGCGGGGCGGATGTGAACATGCGCCCGCCCGATCACATGCCCGCCCGATCACATGCCTGCCCGATCACATGCCTGCCCGTTCACCATGCACGCGCAATCACGCGCCCGCCCCATCACATGCCTGCCGCACAGGGAGTGCCGCACAGGGAGACCCATGCCATGCTGACATTTCACTACAATACCGGCCCCAACCCGATGAAGGTGGCGCTGTTTCTGGAGGAGGCGGGGCTGGCCTATGAGCCGGTGCCGCTCGACACCCGCAAGGGCGAGCAGCACAGCGCCGCCTTTACCGCCATCAACCCCAATGCCAAGGCCCCGGCGATTGTCGATGACGGGGTCGCGGTGTTCGATTCGAACGCGATCCTGCTCTATCTGGCCGAAAAGACCGGGCAGTTCCTGCCACCGGCCGAACAGCGCGGCGCCCTCCTCTCCTGGCTGATGTTCGTGGCCAGCGGCGTCGGCCCCTATTCCGGCCAATGCGTGAATTTCCGCTTTTTCGCGCCGGAGGATCAGCGCGGCTACGGGCTCACACGCTATGATTTCGAGGCCCGGCGGCATTGGGGCATCGTCAACGAGCAGCTCTCGGCGGGGCCCTATATGCTGGGCGAGACCTACAGCATTGTCGATATGGCGGTCTGGGGCTGGGCGACGCGCATCCCCTTCATGCTGGGCGATCAGGACGCGATGGCCGGCTTTCCCCATATCGGCCGGCTTGTCGATGAGATCAACGCCCGCCCGGCCGCCGAGCGGGCCAATGCGCTGGCCAAGAGCCACAGCTTCAAGGCCGAGATGGATGAGGAGGCCAAGCGCGCCATGTTCCCGGCGATGTTTGCCGCCGATCCGGCCTGACCGTCGGATCTGGCGCAGGGCCCGGGGTCAAACCGCCCCGGGCCAGTCATCGCCCTCCAACTCGGGCGTGGCATGGCCCTGCCGACCCGCCGCGTGCGGGGTGCGCTCAATCGAGGGCAAACCAGCTTTCGTCAGGGTTGAAGCTGTCGATCGCCAGGGCCAGGGCAAGGCTGTCATCGCCCAGATCGGTTTCATAGACGACGCCGTTTTCGCTGACCATGAAGGTCATAATGCCGGTTTCGCCATAGCCGGCCGGCACCGCGATCAGCGCATGGCCGGCAATCATATGGCCATTGACGATATAGTCGAGCGCGCCGCCCGGCGCCGCGTCGCCCTGTTTTTGCAAGATGTGGAAGTAATACCCCAAGAACGGCTCCGGCGCGTTCGAGACCCCATCGACGCTGAAGCCGGTCGCGGCGGCCCGGGCCGCGATATCGCCCAGCGGGCTGGTCGGCGTGCCCGCCTCGGCCGGCCAGTAGAGCCCGTCGCGCGTGCCGGGGGCGCTGAGGATGCTGGCGGCAAACTCCATCACCCCATCGCCGTCGTGATCGGTCTGCCGAAAGGCCTGCTGAATGGCGACGTAACTGCGCATCACGTCGATGACATCGAGCTCGTTGCGGCCGATCCGGGCCAGCGCGATCTCGTCCGCAGCGGCGGCGGCGTCAAACTGCCAGCCCGCATCGGTGGGGCGAATGCGCACCGGGAACGGTTCCTGCAAGCGGCCGACATAAAGCCGTGCCGTGCCGTCGGCCTGAACCACCAGGCGGTTCAACTCCGAATAGGCGCGGTAGAAATCCGACCAGTCCTCGCGGTCTTTTTCGGGATCGCCCGAGAGGATCACCGCCTCGTTTTCCGGGCCGAACACCGTCATCAGATCGTCGCGGCTGCGCGCCTCCAGCGCCGCAATGAGGGCGGCCACCGCCGCTTCGGGGCTCTCATAGCCGGCCGGCGCGGCGGCCAGCCTGGGTGCAACCAGCCCGATGAGAGCGGCCGCGAGGATGAGTGTGAGGCGCATGGCGCAGCTCCTTTCGCAGATATCAGCGTTTGCGGCGCGGCGTCCGCTCACGGGTGCGCGTGCGCACATTCGGGCTGCGCGCGGCGGGGCTTATGGCGGTGGGGCGCGGCGTCGCGCGGGGCCGGGTGGCCGGACGCGTCGCGGGGCGTGTGGCCGGGCGCGTGGTAGGACGCGTGGCTGGCCGGGTCCGGCTGGGCCGGTCGGCGAGGCTTTCGGTGCCGCGGCGCAGCGTTTCGGTTCGGCGCGGCGTGGATTCGCGGCGCAGCTGCATCGGCGTTTCGCGTGTGGCCGGGCGCGTGCGCTCGGGCTGGTTGGGACGCTCGGGCCGGGTGGCCGGACGGGTCGCAGCGGGGCTGCGCTCGCGCAACCGTTCGGCGACATCGCGGCTTTCGGGATTGCGCCGGTTCTCGGCACGATCGGCCGGGCGGCGGTCATCGGCCAGCCGGTCGCGGGCCTCGGTGCGCCGGCGCTCGGTGGGCCGCCAGGCGCCGTCATGGTCGATATCCACCCGCCGCCGGTCGATATTGATCTCGCAATTCACACATGCCCGCGGGCCCCGATAGGCCGGGCGCGGATAGATCGCATGCCCGTGCCAGCCCACATAGGGGTGGCCGGGATATGGGCGCCAATAGCCGTACCAGTAATCGTCATCATCGTCGAACACGCTGCCGACGATCAGCCCGGCGGTGAAGCTGATCAGCCCGGTGGCGACCAGATCGCCGGTCGAATAGGTCCCGCTGTCGGGGGCTTCGACCACGACCGGCGTGGTGGCCGGCTCGGTATAGACCGCCTCGGTATAGGTCGGCACGTAAATCACCTCGGGCTCGGCGGGGTCGATGGTGATCGCGTCATCCTCAACGGTGACGGTCTGGGCGTCATTGCTGTCGAGATTGCCCAAGGCCTGTGCGCGCGCACGTTGGCGCTGAACCGCATCGAGCACATCGTCGGTTTGCGCGACCATCGCATCGCCCAGTTCCTCGGTCCAATCGAGCTCATCGGCCATGTGCCCAACGATCGCCGGAAATCCCGCGGCGAGCATTTGCACGGCGGGGTCCCAGGGCTCGGTCGCGGCCGCGGTCGAGCGCTCCTCATCGGCCAGATCGGCATTTTCAGTCACCCAGCGCGCGGCCTTGACGATGTCGAGCGGCACGGTGGCGGCAACCAGGATCTGGGTGAGCAGCGCGTCGGGATAGAGCGCAATCGGCCCCACCAGCGCGTCGAGCTCCGCTTCGCTGCGCAGATACGCCTCGGGATCCTCGGCGGCTGTCTCGGCGGCGGTTTCGGTTTCGGTCTCGGTTTGGGCAAAGCCGGGAAGGAGCAGCGTGCTGGCCAGTGCGAACGCCAAGATCACGCGAATGATGCTGGTCAAAATCATCCTCCCCAATGCCATGTTTCGCGGAACACTGGCCGAAACCGTCACGGTCGTAAACAGATTCGCGCACGGGCGGCGCGGCCACCGCCTGCCTCCGCCCTCCCCAGCGCCCAGTAGATCGCGGTGACGATCTCCAGCCCCTCGCGCATCAGCGGCAGCAGGATATGCTCATCGGGCGCATGCTGGTTGCAGCCGGCATAGGAAAGCGGCAGCCAGACCGTGGGCATGTCGAGATCATGCTGCATCACCTCGGTCACGTTCGAGCCGCCGGAATTGGGCAGCACCGAGCAGGACCCGCTGACCGATGCGACCTGGTCGCGGATCCAGACCGCCCAGGGATGGCCGGGATCGGTGCGGGTTGCCTCAAAGGCAATGGCATTGGCCCGGTCGGGGGCGGCGATCTCGACCTCGCCAAACCCTGCCGCGTCGAGATGGCGGCGCAAGGCGGGCAGGATCGCGGCGGGGTCGGTGCCCGGCACATAGCGCAGCTGGCAGGCCGCGCGGGCGCTGGGCGGGATGGCGTTGACTGGCCGGTCGGGGGTGCCGGCGGCAAAGGCGAGCACCTCAAAGCTGTTGGAGGCGGTCACCTTTTCCATCGCGCTGAGCCCCGGCGCGCCCCAGGCAGGGTCGACCGCCGGCCCCAACGCGCCGGCATCGCGCGACACCCCGGCAAGTGCCGCGCGCACCGAGGCAGGCACCGGCTGGGCCTGCCAGTCGGGCACGCGGATCCGCCCCTGCGCATCGCAGATCGATGCCAGCGCATTGGCCAGGATGATCGCGGGATTGGCCAGAAGCCCGCCCCAATTGCCCGAGTGATGCCCGCCGGCGCGCAGCGTGCAGACCAGGTCGAAATTCGCCACCCCGCGATTGCCCAGGGTGATGTTGGGGCGGCCCATCTCGGTGCGCGGCCCGTCGGAGGCAAAGAAGGCATCGGCCCGGAACGGCGCCGGATCGGCCTGGACCAGCGGGCGAAACCCGCGTGAGCCGTTTTCCTCGCCCATCTCGATGATGAAGCGGTGATTGAAGCCCAGCTGCCCGCGCGTGGCCAGCACCGCGTCGAGCGCGGTGAGATGCGCCAGATGCTGGCCCTTATTGTCGGCCACGCCGCGGCCATAGGCCCGGTCGCCCTCGATGCGCAGGGTCCAGGGGTCGCGCCCGCCGCTCCAGGCACCGTCCTGGCCCAGGATGACATCGCCATGCCCGTAGGAGAGGAGGGTGAGGGGCGCCCCCTCCTCGCGGCTGGCCAGCAGGATCGGCCCGCCATCGGGATTGTCGAAAACCTGGCAGGCATAGCCCAGCGCGGCAAAGATCGGCCCGACGCCATCGGCAAGATAGCGGGCGAGATCGCCGGCCCGGGCGGGATTTTGGCTTTCGGTCGGGATAGAGACCAGCCGGGCAAGCTGCGCGAGATAGCCCGAGGGGTCGTCAAACCGGGCCAGCGCGGCGGCCCGCGCCTCGGCCAGGCCTGCCGCTGCGCGCGCTGTCACCGGCCAAGATCCCAGTAAAGCGCGGTCATCAGCCCCAGCGATTCGCGGCAAAGCGGCAGGATCACATGCTCATCGGGCGCATGCTGCGAGCAGCCCGAATAGCTTTGCGGCACCCAAATGGCGGGAATGCCCAGCAGATCGGTGAAAAGCTCGTTGCAGATCGACCCGCCCATCTGCGGCAGCACCGCAGGCTCGCGCCCGGCGGTTGCGCGCAGCGAGGCGCGGACCCGTCCCGCCCAGGGATCGTCGATCTCGGTTCGGCTGGCCGCAAAGCCGCCGCGGTTTTCGCCCGGCGCGGCCTCGATTGCCACCCGGGCATGGCCATGGGCGTCGAGATGCCGGCGCAGGGCGGGGATGATCTCCTCGGCATCGGTGCCGGCGATATAGCGCAGCTGGCAATGCGCCCGGGCCGAGGGGGCGATGGCATTGACCGGCGCTGCGGGATTGCCCGAGGTCATGGCGAGCACGGCAAAGGAGTTCCAGGCATAGACATTCTCGGCCGGGGTGAAGCCGGGCTCGCCCCAATCAGGCTCGGGCACCGGCCCGTCCGGCCCGGCATCGAGCGCGACCCCACCCAAGAGTTCGCGGGTGAGGTTCGAGGGCCGCTCGGGGCGCCATTCGGGCACCTGGATCTGGCCCGACGGCCCCACGATCGAGGCAATGGCATGGGCAAGCAGGGCCGCCGGATCGGCCAACGCCCCGCCCCAATTGCCCGAATGATGCCCGCCGCTGCGCAGGTCGCACACAAGGTCGAAATTGAGCGCGCCGCGCGCGCCCAGCGCCATGGTCGGCCAGTCCGGGCGCACCCGCGGCCCGTCCGAGGCGATGAACACATCCGCAGCAAAGGCCTCCGGCGCGGCCTCGATCACCTCACGCAGACCTTTCGAGCCGTTCTCCTCGCCTGTCTCGATGAGGAATTTGGCGTTGAAGCTCAGCGCGCCGCGGGTCTCCAGCACCGCTTTGAGCGCCATCATATTGGCCCAGTGCTGGCCCTTGTTGTCGGCCGTGCCGCGCCCGTAGAGGAGATCGCCCTCGCGCGCGGTCTGCCAGGGGCCCGCGCCCTTGGTCCATTGCGCGTCGAGCCCGCGGATCACATCGCCATGGCCATAGCCCAGGATGGTGGGCAGGGCGGCATCCTCATGCCGGCTGGCCAGAAGCACCGGGCCGCAGCCGGGCAGCGGGTTCTCGAAGATCTGCGTCTCGAACCCCATCTGGGCGAAGGCGGGCGCCATCGCCTCCTCAAGATAGCGCCGGCAATGGGGCAGCCCCGCCTCGGTCTGGCTTTCGGTGGGATAGGCGACCAGCCGGGCCAGATCGGCCTCGAACCCGCCGGCGTCGAAATAGGCCTCTGCCCGGGCCACGGCATTCTCACGGCTCATCGCACTCCCCCCCGCTGTTGCCCGTCCCTTGGAGCGGGCATTCGGGCAGTCATTAGACCAGCCTGCGGGCCGGAGCGAAAGCGGCTTTGGTGCGTCGCACCATTGCGCGGAAACGTGACCGTCGGCGGGTGCGGTTTCGCTCGACAGCGCCGGTCGGCCGAGGGCAGGCTGGGGCGCATGCGGTGGTTTTTGGCGCTTCTACTTCCTTTGATCGCGGTGCAGCCGGTGCGCGCCCAGGACGCGCCGGCCTATGATATGGAGGTCGATGTCGAGCTGGTGCTGGCCGTCGACGTCTCGCGCTCGATGAGCCCGCGCGAGCTGGAGATCCAGCGGCGCGGCTATGCCGAGGCGCTGTCCAGCGATGAGGTGATTCGGGTGATCGAGACCGGCATGCTGGGCCGGGTGGCGATCACCTATATCGAATGGGCCGGCAGCTTTTCGCAGCGGGTGATCGTCGATTGGACGCTGATTGACGGGCCCGGGCCGGCGCGGGCCTTTGCCACAAAGCTGACCGCGCGGTTCGATCCCGCGCTGCGGCGCACCTCGATCTCGGGCGGGCTGACCTTTGCGGCCGGGCTTTTTGCCGATAACGGCTATGAGGGGCTGCGCCGGGTCATCGATGTGTCGGGCGACGGGCCCAACAATATGGGCAACCCGGTGGAGCCTGCCCGCGATGCGGTTCTGGCCCAGGGCATCATCATCAACGGGCTGCCGCTGATGACGCGCGAGGGCATGGGCGCGCAATGGCATCTCGACGATCTCGACGAGTATTACCGGCATTGCGTGATCGGCGGGCCGATGTCCTTTGTCATTCCGGTGCTCGACTGGGACGAGTTTGCCGCCGCGGTCAAGCGCAAGCTGGTGCTGGAGCTTGCCGGTCGCGCGCCGCCGGCCCGGGCGCGGCTGATCCGGGCCTCCGAAGAGCCCGGCTATGATTGTCTGGTCGGCGAAAAGATCTGGGAGCGGTTGCGCGACAACTGGATACAGCCCTAGGGCTGGGTGGGGCTGGAACGGCTCAGGCCATGCCCACCTGCACCCGGTTGGGGCCGATATCGTTGGGCCGGCTGGCCAGCATGTCTTCCAATTGGCGGCGGATTCCGGCGGCCTCGGGCGCGTCATAAAGATTGGCCATCTCATGCGGATCGGCGGCGAGGTCGTATAGCTCGCCCGCCCCGGATTGCGCATCGACGGTCATCTTATGGGTGGCCGTGCGCACCGTGCGCAGGCTGAGCGCCACCCCCGCGCGGGTCGGCAAAAGCTCCCATTCGTTGAGCGCAAAGGCGCGCGTGGCATCGCCCTCGATCAGCGGGCGCAGGCTGCTGCCATGCTGGGGCAGCAGCGGCGCGGCCCCGGCATAATCGGCGAAGGTCGCGCTCAGATCGAGGGTGGAGACGGGATCGGCGACGCGCTTGCCCGCCGGCACACCGGGCCCCGCGACGATCAGCGGCACGCGCAACAGCCCCTCGTAATGCATCGGCCCCTTCAGCACGAGGCCGTGATCGCCCAGCCAATCGCCATGGTCGGAGATGTAGAAGATGAGCGTGTTCTCGGCCAGCCCCGCCTCGGCCAGCGCGATCCTCAGCCGGCCGAGCTGATGGTCGATAAAGGCGATCTGGCCATAGGTGTTGGCGATGATCTCGCGCAGCTGCTCGTCAGACTGCTCGGCAATGCGGCTGTAGCTTTTGCGGATCTCGGCGGATTTGGCCGAGCCCGTGGGCTCGCGCGTCAGCACCGCCTCATGCCACCAGGGCCGGCCCGCAAAGCTGCGGGTGCGATGCGCCGGCAAATCGATCTCGGCCGGGTCATGCAGGCGCGACCAGGGCTCGGGACAGTCAAAGGGGTGATGCGGGTCGGGAAAGCTGACCCAGGCGCAGAACGGCCTGTCATCACCGCGCTGCCCGCGCCCATGTTTGAGCCAGTCGATGGCGCGGTCGGCCGTCCAGGTGCTGTTATGCCAGGCGGTGGGCAGGCGCGAATGCCAGGTCTGGGCCGCGCCCCGGGTGTCGCCGGCATTCTCCAGATAAAGCGCGTTTTTCGCATCGCCCTGCCCGTCGGCGTGAAACCAGCGCTCGTAATGCTGGCCCGCGGGCGGCTTTTCGGGGGGAAACCAGTTATGCCCCACCAGCATCAGCTCGACATGCTCAAACCCCATATAGGGTCCGAACCAGTCGGCCGGCCAATCGGCCGAGGAGGTCAGGCATTCCGGCGTGCCGGTGGGCGCATAGGTGTGGAAGGTCGAAAAATGCGCCTTGCCGAAAAAGCCCGTGTCATAACCCGCCGCCGCCAGCGTCCCGGCAAAGCCCCGCGCGCCGGTGGCCGGATCGAGATCGATGCCATTGTCATGCACGCCATGGGTGCGCGGCAGCTGCCCGGTCAGGATCGAGGCGCGGGCCGGCTGGCAGACCACACAGGGCGTGATGGCGGCGGTGAACCGCGTGCCGGCCGCGGCCAGCGCGTCGAGATGCGGGGTCTTGATGCGCCGCCCCTCCACCCCGATGCAATCGCCGCGCTGCTGATCGGCAGAGACCAGGAGGATGTTGGGGCGGGTCGTTTTGGGGTCTTTTGGTGGGCGGGTCAGTGGAGGGCGGGTCAGAGGCGGGCGGGTCATGCGGGGGCCTTTCGGCCGCGGGCGGTCAGCACGATCACCGCAAGGGCGAGCGCCATGAAGACCGCGGCGATGGGATGGGTGAAAAGAAAGAACGGATCGCCCCCGGTCGCGGCAAAGGCCTGGCGGGCGGTCGCCTCGAGCGTGCCGCCCAGGATGAAGGCGATCACGAAGGGCAGGGGCGAGATGCCCAGACAGCGCATCAGGTATCCCAGCACGCCAAAGCCGATGGCAAACCAGAGCGCGGTGAGCGAGGTTTCCTGGACATAGATCGCAGTGAGGGTGAGCAGCAGCACCACCGGCAGCAGCCGCGATTTGGGCAGCCGCGCCATCACCCCCATGCCGCGCATGAACACGCCGCCAATGGTCCAGTTCAGCGCATTGGCCAAAAGCATCGCGGTGAAAAGGCCAAAGGCGATGACAAGCTCGCTGTTGATGCCTTCGGAGGGCAGGCGGAAGACCTGCGGGCCGGGGTTGAACCCGCCGATGCTGTCGGCCGCGAGGATCAGGAAGACCGCCGCGGCATTGCCCGGGATGCCCAGCGACAGCACCGGGATGAGATTGGCGCCGGAGACGGCGGAATTGGCCGCCTCGGTCGCGGCCACGCCTTCGGGCGCGCCCTTGCCGAATTCCGGCGCGCCAGGGGGCTTGCGGCGGGCATGGCGGCGCCGGCCCATCGCATAGCCCATGGTGGCCGCGAGGGTCGAGCCGATGCCGGGCAGCGCGCCGATCGCCGTGCCGATCACCGCCGAGCGGCCGATATAGGGCAGGATGCGGCGCAGATCGCCGGGTTTGAGCCCCTGCCCGCCCGTGCCGGGGTCTGTGCCTGTTTCAGTGCCCGGTTCTGCGCCCGTGCCCGGGTCTGTGCCCGTGGCCGGGTCGGTGCCCGTGGCCGGTTCTGTGCCCGTTTCTGCGCTCGTGCGCGGTCCCGCAGCGGTCGCAGCGCGGGTCCGGCCGGGCGGGCTGCGCACCAGACCCGCCATCTCATGAAAGATCGCGCCAATGATCAGCACGCCCAGCACCGATGTGGCGATGGGAAACCCCTCCGACAGGGCCGGCAGGCCGAGGCTGAGCCGCGGGTAGAAATCCTCGCCCGTGCCGATATAGGCCGCGAGCAGCCCCAGCCCGGCCGAGATCAGCCCCTTGCCGGCCGAGCCGCCGACCACCGCCGCAATGAAGCTCAGCGACAGGATCAGCAGGGCGGTCTTTTCGGGCAGGTCGAGATAGGCCTCGACCAGAATGGCCAGGAAGGGCGCGCAGAGGATCAGCACGATGTCCGAGAAGGTGTCGCCCGTGACCGAGGAGAAATGCGCGATCCGAAGCGCGCGGCGCGCATGGCCGCGCTGGGTCATCGGATAGCCGTCGAGCGTGGTCATGAAGGCATCGGGCGTGCCGGGGGTGTTGAAGAGGATTGCGGGCACCGCCCCGCCCACCGTGGCGCCCTTCATCACCCCGATCAGAAACCCCATCACCGGCAAAAGCGCATCGGGCGAAAAGCCGAAGATCGAGATCAGGATCGGCAGCGCGATGGCCATGGCGATGGGCCCGGCCAGGCCCGGCGTCGCACCCACCATGATGCCCAGCAGGAACCCGGCCAGCACCATGATGGGCGTGACCGGCAGGCCCAGCCCGGCAATGGTGATCAGCGTCGGCCCGTCGAACACCGCCAGCACGCCCAGCCAGATATGCTCAGCGACGCCCATCAGACATCTCCGTTGGGCGGCAACAGCAGATCGTCAAAGGGCAGATCGTAGATCGCGACCATCGCCAGGGCGGCCAGCAGGGCCACGGCCAGCGCCTGCCAGCGGATCCGCCGCTCGACCTGCCAGATCAGGCCCAGAATGAGCATGCCGCCGCCAAGGACAAAGCCGATATATTTCCAGGGTGCGGTGTCGCGCAGCAGACGGTAGGAGCGCGGCTCGCCCTCGGCCAGCGGGGCGACGGCATTGGCGATCTCCACGGCCAGCGGCCCGGCATAGCGCATCAGGATCGTGGCCAGCGCGAGAATGGCGATGCTGAGCGCGACATGGCGCAGCGCGCGGCCGGTCAGGCGCGGCGCGGCCGGATCGGCCCGTTCGGTGAGCGCCAGGAGCAGCCCGCCGACCAGCAGGAACCCCGCCGCGATGCTGGGCGCGAGGCCGTCGCCGATGCTCACCCGCCGGCGCACCCGCTCGATCAGCCCGGTCTCGGCATCAAGCGGGATCCAGACAAGTGCGAGCAGCAGAGCGATGGCCGCGATCGCCAGGCCGAGGATCAGATTGCCGCGGTCGCGATGTGGCATGGCACGGATCCCTTCGCGCGCTTGGTCAACTGGCCGTTGGGGCGGCCCGGCGGGAGGTTGGGCAGTGGCGGAGGGCACTAACGGCTGGCATTTACTGGGGGGCATTCATTGGGGGGCATTTACTTAGGGGGCAGCACTGTCGGTCTGAGGCAACCCCCGGGCATGGGGCATTCCCATCCCAGACCACCGCATCCCAGCATCCCAGCGCGCGGCTTGGCTATCCCACGACCCCTGGCGAAGACGGGGCCGGGGCCGGGGCCGGGGAAGGAAGCTGGCAGGGCCGCACATACCCCCATGCATGCAGCCCTGCCGGGCCGGCCGGAGCAGCCCCCTACTCGGCCGACGCATCCAAAAGCGCGGTCGCGCCGTCAAACCCGTCAAGGATCAGCGTATCGAGCTCGGCGCCCGAGATCGTCACCGGCGATCCGAAGGCGCGCGAGATGAACTCATTCGCCTTGGATGCCGGGTCGGTGACGACGCCGATGATCGCCTCGGCAAGGGCGGTGCGCGCCTCGGCGGGAAGCCCGGCCGGCGCGATGAACACGAAATGCCCATCGGCATGGAAGGGCACGCCCAGATCGGCCATGGTCGGCGCCGAGGGGGTTTGGGCGAGCGGGACCGAGAGCGCCGAGGCAAGTTCGATCAGATCGCCGGCCTTCACGCCGCGGGCCTGGATGCCGGCCATAAAGCCCAGATCGAGATCGCCCGCGGTCACCCCGTCCATCACCGCCTTGCCGCCCTTGACGACGACGATGTTGAACTCAACGCCATTGGCCTTGCCCAAGAGATAGGCCAGATCGGCGAGCTTGGGGCTCATCGCGCCGAAGCGGATCTCCTCACCCGCCTTGGCCGCGGCGATGACATCGTTGAAATCGGCCCATCCCTTGGTGCTGAGCGAGACGACGCCCATCTGAAAGCCCGCCGTGGTGGTCAGACCGGTGAAATCTGCCGGTGTCATGCCGGTATTGGCCGCGGCCATGTTGTAGCCCAGCGTTTCGGTCACGGCCATGCCGATCACCGTGCCGTCATTGGGCTCATCCTTGAGGGCGGCGGCCAGGTTGAGCCCGCCCTTGCCGGTCACCTGCTCGGGAATGATCTTCCAGCCCAGCCTGGCCTCCAACGCCTCGGCGATCAGCCGTGCCTGGGTGTCGGCGCCGCCGCCGGCCCGAAACGCGATCAAGAGCTTGATCGGCCCCGGCGGGGACCACTCGGCCAGCGTTGCGGATGCCGACGCAGCGATCGCAAGGGCGGCGAGCCCTGCGGTCAGGATGCGCTTCATGATGTCTCCTCCCGGATATGTCTGTTCTGATCTCTTTCGACCAGTAAGGTCGATTTCTGTTGACCTGTCAACTATCCTGATCAACCCTTGCCCCAAGGGAGGCCGAAAAATGACCACAGCGCAGGACGCGACCGACGCCTATGTTGCGGAGGGCGCAAACCCCGTTGAGACGTTTCTGACCTATCGGCTGGTCCGCACATCCTGTCGGCTGAACGCGCAGGCAAGCCGGATTTTGCGCGATCATGCGGGGCTGTCGCTGACCCAATGGCGGGTGATGGCCCTGATCGGGCCGGAGGGCACCCGCACGCTGAGCGATATTGCGCGGCAGGGGCTGGTTGACAAAGGACAGCTCAGCCGCTGTGTGAAGGGGATGGCCGCGACGGGGCTGATCCGGACCGCGCCAGATCCGGGCGATCAGCGCCAGAGCTTCCTGAGCCTCACGCCAAAGGGACGCCGGATCTTTGAGCGCATGCTGCCGATCATGCAGCGCCGCCAGGCGCATCTGATGGACAGTCTCAGCGCCGATCAGCGCGCGGTGATCTTTCCCGCCCTCGACCGGCTGCTCGACGCGGCCTTGCGCACCGAATTCGCGTCATGAGCCAGGAGGGCGGCAACCTGCTGATCCTGATGTCGGATGAGCATCAGGCCCGGGCCATGGGCTGTGCGGGGCATCCCGCTCTGGCCGGGCTGATCCGGACGCCCCATCTCGACGCGCTGGCCGGGCGCGGGGTGCGCTTTGCCAATGCGGTCACCCCCTCGCCGATCTGCGTGCCGGCGCGGGCGAGCTTTGCGACCGGGCGATATGTCCACCAGACCCGGCTTTGGGACAATGCCATGCCCTATGCCGGGCAGATCCCGGGCTGGGGGCATGCGCTGCAACGCGCCGGGGTGCGGGTGGAGAGCATCGGCAAGCTGCATTACCGCGCCGAGGAGGACCCGGCCGGTTTCGACGTCGAACATATCCCGATGATGGTGGTGGGCGGGGTCGGCATGGTCTGGGCCTCGATCCGGCGCGAGGGGGAGCGGGTCAGCCGAAACGGGCGCATGCTGGGGCCCAGACCATGCCGACCCCGCCCACCACCATCATCGGGATATGTTCGACGTCGAAACCGGCCGGGTCCTCCTCGGCGCGGTAATGCAGCTTGCCGATGCTCTCC
>JBCBKN010000015.1:0-23180 GCA_038521775.1 Pseudomonadota bacterium
GAGGCGGTCAGCCGGCTTCAGGAGGCGTTTTCCGACCTGCAGTGAGGCGGGGCAGCGCGTAGGGGGTCTGTGCCCGATAGGCCGCAAACCGCGCACCGTAGCGCGCGGCAAAGCGCCGCTCCTTCAGCCGCGGGGCTGCAAGGCAATAGCCGGAATAGCTCACCGCAAGCACCAGCTGATCGGGCGTCCAGACCGGGACCGTCCAGAGCGTCAGCGCAAAGGCCACGTAGATCGGCTGGCGGATGATCCGAAAGAGGCCCGTAATCGGCATGTCGGGAAAGACCGGCCGGATGCGCGCCATCAGCGACATCCAACCAAGCGCGCCGGACTGCACCTCGGCACCGGCATCGAAGCTTGCTTTGAGCAGCAAAGCCCAGGCGCAGCCATAGACAGCACAGACCGCCCAGAACGCGGCCCCCTCGGCCTGCCACCAGATGATCCCGGACGGGGTCCAAAGCGCAAAGAGCGCCAGCAACTGCAGCGAAGCGATGATCGCATAGGTCGTCGTGGCGAGCGTCTGACCATGCCGGCCGGGAACGAGCCGTGCGAGCAGGCGCCCCCCGGCGCGGGTCAGCAGCAGCGAATGTGCAAGCGGAAACTGCGCGATGAGGGCGGCATTGGCCAGCGCCGCCCAGGGCCAGGGCATGCGGCCGAAGCTCTCGCTCATCCCAAAGGCCATGGCCAGGATCATCGAGGCGACGGCTGCGACGAAGAGCAGATGGCAGAGCGCACCGAAACTCAGGGCCAGCGCGATGCGCCCTGCCCCGGCCGGTGGCCGCGAGGCCGCGCGGAGCAGGTCCAGAACCCGCGCGATGCGCGGATCCCGCCGCATCGGGCGGCCCGTCACCCGCCCTCCAACAGCGCCTCGGCAATGGCCGTTCCGCTCAGCCAGGCCGCCTCGACCCGCGGGCCGAGGCACCAATCCCCACCCGCATAGAGCGTGCCCGCGCTGTTTTTCACAAAGGGCGCATCCAGCGGCGTGGCCACCCGCGCATAGCGCCAGCGATGGGCGGACGCGCTGCGGATCTGCGCGAGATCGAGGCCCAGCCGCTGTGTCACAACGGGCAGCATCTGCTCGGCGATCTCAGGCGGCGACAGCTCCAAATGCGCCCGGCTCCAGTCCGGGCCGGCCTGGGCCACCCACAATGCCCCGATCCCGTCCCCCGCCGGACGCCCGGGCTTGCTGTTGTCACGCGCGAGCCAGGCGGTCGGCCCATCGGCCTCGCGCATCACAGCGGGCGATCCGGCCGCCTCCGGCGCGGTTTCCAGCATCAGCGTCAGGCAGGGATCATACCGGCTCGCCAGTGCCGCAGCACTCAGCGCCGGATCAACGGGCGCCAGCAGGGCGGCGGTTTGCGGCGAAGGTGCGGTGAGCACCAGCCGGTTGGCCTGGAAAACACCGTTCGTCGTCTCGACCCGCCAGCCTTCATCGCCGCTTTGCAATGCGGTCACCTGGGTCTGCTGACGAACCTCAAGCCCCTGGGCAAGCCGTTTGGGCAGAGCCGACATGCCGGGCAGGCCGACAAACCGGCCCTCGCCGGCCTCGGGCCAGGGTGCAATCACATCCGAAATGGCCGACATGGCGGCCTGAAACGCCGCATCGCGCAGGGTAACGTACTGCGCGCCATGGTCGAACCGCTGGCCGTCCGTGCCGCGCCGGGTCGCCATGCGCCCGCCGATCCCACGCCCTTTGTCGAGGATCAGGGCCGCGTGGCCGGCCGTTGCAAGCCGCCGGGCGCAGGCCAGCCCGGCCATGCCCGCCCCGATGATGAGGGTGTCATGCCGGGTATCGGGCGCGATGTTGTTGGATGGCTCACTCACAGCCGGGGCTCTAGCGGAGCGCAAGCCAGCCGCAAAGCCGGCATGCCGCCGCATGCCCATCCCGCGGAAACAGCCTCAGGCCCACGTCACCCCGGGCGGCCGGCATGTTACGCCCATCGCCCCTGCGCCCCAACGCCCCGCCAGCTTGCAGCGCCACGGGCCCTCGCCTAGACAAGGCCCCAACCGCATCCACCAGCAGGAGAGCCCCCATGAGCTTTCGCGTTCAGCCGGCCGCCCCGGCGCGCCCCAACCGCTGTCAGCTTTTTGGCCCGGGCTCGCGGCCCGAGCTCTTTGCCAAAATGGCCTCCTCGGCCGCCGATGTGGTCAATCTCGATCTGGAGGACAGCGTCGCGCCCGCCGACAAGCCGCAGGCCCGCGCCAATGTGATCGCCGCGATCAAGGATGTCGATTGGGGGCGCAAGACCCTGTCGGTGCGCATCAACGGGCTCGACAGCCCCTATTGGTACCGCGATGTGGTCGATCTGTTCGAGGCCGATACCGGTCGGCTCGACATGATCATGATCCCCAAGGCGGGCTGTGCGGAGGACATTTATGCGGTCGATGCACTGGTAAGCTCGATCGAGGCGGCCACCGGGCGCAAAACCCCGGTCGGGTTTGAGGTGATCATCGAGACGGCCGCGGGGCTTGCCCATGTCGAAGAGATTGCGGCCGCAAGCCCCCGGATGCAGGCGATGAGCCTGGGCGCGGCCGATTACGCAGCCTCGATGGGCATGCAGACGACCGGCATCGGCGGCACGCAGGAGAACTACTACATGCTCGACGCCGCCGGTGCCCGGCAAATGGCCGATCCCTGGCATGCGGTGACGGTCTCGATCGTTGCGGCCTGCCGCACGCATGGCCTCTTGCCCGTCGACGGTCCGTTCGGGGATTTCTCCGATGAAGAGGGCTTTCGGGCCCAGGCACGACGCTCGGCCACCCTGGGCATGGCCGGCAAATGGGCAATCCATCCCAAGCAGGTCGCCCTTGCCAATGAGATCTTCACCCCCTCCGAGGCGGCCGTGACCGAGGCGCGCGAGATCCTCGCGGCGATGGAAGCTGCCGAAAAGGCCGGCCAGGGCGCTGCGGTCTATAAGGGCCGGCTGGTCGATCTGGCCTCGATCCGTCAGGCCCAGGTGATCGTGCGGCAGGCCGAGATGATCACCGGCTGAGCGGGGTCCGGTGCCCGCATCGCGCGGCATGTCGGTTTCGGGTCGAGCGGTCGGAAAGGGGCATCAGCCCAGCACCCGCTCCCAATGCTGCTCGCGGACGCCGCCATGCCATTGGTCGAGATCGGTCTCGCCGCGCAGAACGAACCCCGCCGCGCGGTAAAGATGCGCCGCTGCGTCGAGCCCCACAAAGGTGGTGAGCCAGGTCAGCCGATGCGGCCCCGCATCGACAAAGCCCAGCGCCTCGGCCAGCAGGGCGCGGCCATGGCCGGCCCCGCGCAGCCCCGGGTCGAGCACGAACCAGCGCAGATGCGCCCCCTCCCCGTCGCGCTGCGAGCCATCGATGCAGATCGAGCCTGCCACGCGCCCGCCACGCCAGATCGACAGGGCGAGGTCCCGCCCCTCCAGATAGCCCCGAAAAAAGCCGGCCATCTGCTCTGCCAGCCCGGTTTCAAACACCGCGCCAAACCCCCATTCGGGGCCGTAATAGGCCATATGCCCCTCGAGCATCCCGGCAATCAGCCCGGGCGCATACCCCTCGCGTCGCTGCAATTCCATTGCGCTCCACCCGTTTGCCTCCGGCATTGCGTCTCTATATAGGGCGAACGAGGGCAAAGGGCGGGACCTCCGCCAAGGTTTGAACGGGCGGGCGGATGCAAAGCTATCTTGAGTTTGAGAAGGCATTGTCGGAGATTGAGGGCAAGGCCGTCGAGCTGCGCAGTCTGGCCCAGCGCAACCCCGGCATGGATGTGGTGAGCGAGGCCGAGGGGCTCGACGAAAAGGCCCGCGAGATGCTGCGCGAGCTCTATTCGGGGCTCGACCCCTGGCAGAAATGCCAGGTTGCGCGTCACCCCGCCCGCCCGCACACCGCGGCCTATCTAGACGCGCTCTTCACCGAGGTGACGCCGCTGGCCGGCGATCGGGGGTTTTCGGACGATCACGCCGTTCTGGGCGGGCTGGCCCGGTTTCAGGACCGGCCCGTGGTCGTGCTGGGCCATGAAAAGGGCCATGACACGAAATCCCGCCTGCGGCACAATTTTGGCATGGCCCGACCCGAAGGCTATCGCAAGGCCTGGCGGCTGATGGATCTGGCAGAGCGGTTCCGGCTGCCGGTCATCGCGCTGGTCGACACGCCCGGTGCCTATCCCGGCAAGGGCGCGGAGGAGCGCGGCCAGGCCGAGGCGATTGCGCGGTCGACCCAGCGCTGTCTGAATCTGGGTGTGCCGCTCGTCTCGGTGATCATCGGCGAGGGTGGCTCGGGCGGCGCGGTTGCCCTGGCCAGCGCCGACCGGGTGGCGATGCTGGAACATTCGGTCTATTCGGTGATCTCTCCTGAAGGCTGCGCGTCGATCCTGTGGAAGGATGCCGAGAAGATGCGCGAGGCGGCAACCGCGCTTCGGCTCACCGCGCAGGATCTCCTCAAGCTTGGGGTGATCGACCGGGTCATCCCCGAGCCGCTGGGCGGGGCGCAACGCCATCCCAAAGAGACGGTGACGCGGGTGGGGCGGGCGCTGAGCGCATTGCTCAAGGAGCTCGACGGTCTGTCGCCCGATGATTTGCGGGCAAAGCGCCGCGCGAAGTTTCTGGCCATGGGCTCCAAATCCCTGGCCTGAGCCGTCACGGGCGCTGGGCGCGTTCGGCCTCGTTTGCCAACGCATCGCTGGCCGCCTCGATCCGGCCCTCGATCCTGCGCATGAGTTCGGGAACCGGAAGGCCGGGCGCGATAGGGTCCAGGAACTCGACCACGGCGCGCCCGGGCCGCCGGCGCAGGCTGCGCCGCCCCCAGAAAAGCCCGGCATTGGTGGCCACCGGCACCGCGACCCTGCCATGCCGGTCATAAAGCACCGCGGCACCGGGGCGGTAGCGCGCCTTTGCCCCGGGTGCGACGCGGGTGCCTTGCGGGTAGATCACCACCTGCCCGTCGAGATCGGTTCGCTCCACATCGCTCACCAGGCGGCGCAGGGCCTTGGCCCCCGATGCCCGCACAACCGGCGTGCAGCCGATGCGCCAGGCGTAAAAGCCCAGCACGGGCATCCATTTGAGCTCGGCCTTCATCACAAAGCGCGGCTGCGGCAGTGCATGGGTCAGGATCAGCACGTCGAGAAAGCTCTGATGCTTGGCAATGACGAGCACCGGGCGCTGCGGCACGCCACCCCGGATCTCGACATGCAGGCCGCACAGGTTGCGCAAAAGCCAAAAGGCGATCGCCACAAAGCGCTTCATCGACCAGAGCGCGGCGCGGCGCGACAGGGCGGCGGCGGGCGCAAGCAGGATGCCCATGACAGTCATCAAGCCATAAAAGAGCGCATCGAAGAGGAGCGACCGGGCCAGCAACATGGCTAACGCACCCCGCCCAGCACCCGCCGCACCGCAAGCCGGGTTGCAATGAGCGCGGCCAGCGCCGCGGCCAGGGGAACCAGGGCAAGCACCGCCCATTCGGCCCGCTTCGGCGCAAGCCCGGTCAGCAAGCCCGCCGAAGCGTCGGGCTCTGGCATAACCGCCAGCACGGCGGCCGCGGCGGCCGTGCCCAAGCCCGTGCCCAGCACCGTGCGCCCCACCATGCGGCGCAGGAACGACCTGGTGATGAAGGCATCCTCGGCGCCCAGCATCCGCAGGGTCACCAGGATGCCGCGATGGGTGTCGAGCGCCGCCCGCGCGCCGAGCGCCACCAGCCCCCAAAGAAGCGCAAAGGTCAGGGCAATCGCCGCAGCCGAGAGCGCGGTCAGCGCCCGGGCCGCCTCGCTGAGCGCGTCTTGCCAGCGCCCATGCTCTTCATAAACCGCCCCCGGCGCTTCGCCGGCAAGCCGATGCGCAAGGCTGGCCGCATCGGGTCCCTCGCCCTCCAACGCAACCGCAACCAGCCGCGGCAGGGGCAAGGCCTGAAGCGGGAGGGTCTCGCCCAGCCAGGGGGCAAGGAGCGCGGCCTGCTCACCCGGTGCAATCAGCCGGGCCTCGGCAATTCCGGGCGTGCTGTCGAGAACCTTCAGGACAGCGGCCACCCTGGCCTCGATCTGCGCCTCGGGCCCGGTGATTCGTATCGTGGCGGCCCCGGCCAGCGCCCCGTCCCAGCTGTCGCTGAGCCGAAGCGCGGCAAGACCGAAGGCCAGCGCCAGAACGGCCAGAAACCCGGCCGCGGATGCCCCAAGCCCGACCAGCCATCCCAAGCTGCCATTGCCCGGCACGATTCGAAACCGCGGCGCGCGCCTCACAGCGTTGCCCCCAGGGCGATCTGGCCGCCGGACAGGCGCAGGAGCCGGACGGGAACCGCCTCGCGTGCGGACCGGATCAGACCCAGATCATGGGTGGCGATCAGCACCGTTTTGCCCAGCCGGTTGAGCTCGACCATCAGGCTGAGCAGATGCTGGCCCATGCGCGCATCGACATTGCCGGTGGGCTCGTCGGCCAGAATCACCTCCGGCGAGGCGATCACCGCCCGGGCCAGTGCGGCGCGCTGGCGCTCCCCGCTCGACAGCTCGGACGGGCGGGCCGTCTCACGCCCGGTCAGGCCCACCCAGGTGATCAGATCGGCCAGATCCTCGGCATAGCTCTCGGGCCTGTCACCGCGCAAAATCCGAGGCAGGGCGAGGTTTTGGCGCAGGTCGAGATGATCCAGGAACTGGCAGTCCTGATCGACCATGCCGATGCGGCGGCGCAGCCCGCTGACAGCGCTGCGCGACAGGCCTGCAACGTCCTGCCCCAACAGCCGCAGGCGCCCGCTTCGGGGGCGCAGCGCAAGATGGCAGAGTTTCAAAAGCGTGCTCTTGCCCGCACCCGACGCCCCGGTCAGCACATGAAAGCTGCCCTCCGCCAGGGTAAGCGTGATGCCCTTGAGCACCTGATCGCCCGGCGCATAGCCAAAGCCAACCTCCTGGAACTCGATGGCTGCATGCATGCCGGGCCGTCCGTCTTTTCTGGGCAGTGCGACCGTGAGGGACCCTTGGGGACCCGCGCGGCCACATCTCATTGCAGACAGCGCGGCGACGCACAACCGTCACAGCCTGCCACGAGGTTATGCAAATTGCGAAGAGCGTATTATCCAAGACGTTCAGTTCTGTGTGCAGTGCAGCGTCTGCGCCTTGGCAAGTGCGACCCCTACGACTATCACTAGGGTTCAGCGTGGAACCCGGCTTTCGATGTCTCTCAGCAAGGAGGGTGAAACCCGCATGCGTTTGGAATGCCCGACCTGTCAGGCCCGCTATGAGGTCGCCGCCAGTGCCATTCCACCGGCGGGCCGCTCCGTTCAATGCGGTGCCTGCGGCACGACATGGTTTCAGGAGGCCTTCGAACTCGCTGCGGCGGCCGAAGACATTGCGCCCGGACATGCAGAGACCTTGCCGCCCGAGCCTGAGCCCGAGGCGCCTTTGTCCGGAGTTCCGGCCGAGCCGAGCTGGCCGAGCGAGGAGATCGTCGAGCACAACGAGGCGGCCGCGCCGGTGCCACCGACCGATGAGACGCAGGATCTTGCCGATGCGGCTGGCGAGGAGTTCGTCGATTTTTCCTCGGGTCTCGACGGAGAAGAGCTTGAGGATCCGCCGACCTACCGCACGCTCTATCGCAAATCACTTGATCAGCCGGGGCTTCAGATCGAACCCGAGGATCCGGTCGAGGCTGTGCGCCGTCGGCTCTCGGCAGAGACGCTCGATGAGACCGGTCAGGTGCCGCCCGCCCCCTCCATCGACCGGCCCAAGCCGGCGGACGTCGCGTCCGATCCCGCAGCGTCGGAGCGTCAGGATGAGCGGGCCGAACCGATCCTGTCAGAGGTCACCAAGATACTGCCGCGCCGCGTCGATGCGTCGGTGAGCGATGCGCCAGAGGCCGCGCCGCTTGGCCGCGTGGAGCCCGCCTTTGCCACCGATCCGCGGCAGGAGCCGGCCGACCCCGCGCGCGACGAGGTCGCCTCGCTGCTGGCCTGGAACCGCACCGGGCGCGGGGCTGAGCTTGCCGCGGCCGAGGCCGAAGCGCATGCGCAGGCCATGGCCGCCAACCCGGCCGTGCCTGGGTTTGGCCCGCAGGACACGCCGGCCGTGGCGCCGCGGCGGGGGTTTGCGGCTGGGCTGGCCCTGTCTTTGCTGCTCTTTCTCATTCTGCTGAGCGCCTATGGGCTGCATGCAGAGATTGCCGGCGCGTTTCCCGGCACCGCGCCTGTGTTGACCGAGTATGTGGCCCTGGTCGACACCGCCCGCGGCACGCTGCAGGGCTTGTGGCAGCAGCTTGTCGGCAGGATCGAGGCGCAGGCCTGAGCCGAGTTTCGACCATAGGGCGGTAGAGCTCGGCCAGCGTCTTGTCCCGCGGCACCATCGCAGCCGGGACCTGCGCCCATGCCTTCGCACCGGTTTCGTCATCGGGCGCCTGAGAAGCCGGGACCCGCCGCCGGCTCCTGCGCAATGCACCGAGCTTGCGACCGCCTTTGGGGCAACCATAAAGCGTCGATCTTTGGGCGGCACGAGACGCGACGTGTCGTTACGCGCGAGTGTCAGGCGCATCCTTAGGCGCGAGTGTCAGCCGAATCCTCTAAACCACCGGCCCAAACCGTCGGCCTGATAGAGCTTCGCGTTAACTCGGCCACCGCCCCGACCGAGCACTTGCCCGGTCTATTGGAACCGCTCAAGCAACCGGCGCAGATAGTCGAGCTCGATCTTCGGGCGGTCCTGCTCGCCTGACCTGCGCAGGATTTCCTCGCGCAGCTCGCGTGAGCGCTTGTAGGCCTCGCTGCCCGGGATCTCGACATCCGAGCCGTCGATCTGCCCGGTCTCGCCGATCGGCCGGCCCAGCGGGTCGCGCTGTTGGCCCGGGTTCTCCGTGGCCTGCGTGCCGTTCTGGGGTCCATCCTGCTGCTGGGCAAGCCGCTGCGCTTCGGAGAGATTGCGCATGCCCTCGCGCAGGTTTTCCAGCGCTTCGGCCTGATCGTCGACGGCCGCCCCCGGATCGCCCTCCTCCAGCCGGTCGCGCGCATCGCCCATATTGCGCTCGGCCTCCTCCAGGGCGCGCCGCGCATCCTCCATCGGATCGCCCTCTTGGCCGGGAAGGCCCGGGGTCTGCGGCATGCCCTGGCGGAACTGGTCGAGCAGCTGGCGCAGCGCCTCCTGCTGCTGGCCAAGCTGGTCGGTGCCGGGCTGGCCCGGCTGCGGTTGTCCGGGCTGGGGCTGCCCGGGTTGGGGCTGTCCCGGCTGCTGGCCCTGGCCAAGTTGGCGGCGCAGCTCCTCGAAGGTCTCATCGCCCAGCTGCTGCTGCTGGCGCATCAGGTTCTGCAGCCCTTCCATCATCTGCTGGCCCTGACCGTCCTGCGGCTGACCGGGGCGCATGGTCATCTGCAGGTTTTCCATCATCTGCTGAAGCTGCTGGAGAAGCTGCTGGGCCTCTTCATTGCGGCCCTGCTGCATCAGCTCCTCGATCCGCTCCAGCATCTCCTGCAGATCCTGGGTCGACATGTCGGGCTGCGCCTGGGCCTGATCCTGGTCCTGCGGCTGGTTCTCCATATCCTCCAGCGCCTGGCGCATCAGCTCCTGCATGTAATCCTGCATTGCCTGGCGCAGCTCATCCATCAGCTCGGCCAGCTCCTCGGGCGTGGCATCCTCGCGCAGCGCCTCGGCCAGACGCTCCTGCGCGCGGCGCAGCCGTTCCAGCGCCGAGGCAATGTCGCCCTCCTCGATCAGAAGCGCGGCCAGCCAGAGAAGCTCGGCAACCTCATCGCGCACCGCCGGCACACGGCCATCCTCGCGCGCATAGTCAAGCCGGCGGATCGCCGTGCGGGTCATCAGATAGGCCTTGACGCTTTCAAAAAGATCGTCCGGCCGATGGGTGATGGCCTTGAGCAGGCGCGAGATCCGGGCGGTGTTCTCAAGGCTCCACAAAAAGTCGCGCCGCTGTTCGGCGATCGCCGCGGCATGCGGCTCGTAAAACCGCCGCCCCGGCAGCACGATCTCATAGGGCTCGGTCTCCACCTCCTGACCCGCCGCATCGCGCGCGTGCAGCACCACCGTGACCGGCAGATCGGCCCAGGGATGGGTGGAGAGGTCGATGATCTCGGTCTCGCTGAAATTTGTCGCCAGCCCGGTGAGCGGCAATGGCAGATCAAAGGAGATCGGATCGCGCGGCTCGGGCGCCGGCACCAGACCGAAACGCCGGTCGATGCGGGAAAGGTCGAGCGTCACGGTGGCCCAGGCCGCGACGACGCCGTAATCGTCGCGCCCTTCATAGGAAAACTTGCCCGCACCCGCGACAGTGCGCTCGGGCGGTCCGGCCAGCGTGACCTCGGGCGGGCTGTCGGGCAAGACATCGATCGACCAGGAGGCCATAACCTCGCCGCCTTCGGTCACGCTCAGCTCTCCGGTGACATCGGCGCGCAGTTCGGTTTGGCGAAACCCGCTTGCATCATCGCTGAAGACCACCGGGCCCGCGGGCGGCGTGAAGACCGATTGCGCAAGGACCGGCGCCTCGGCCCCATAGATCCGCAGCGTGATCGTCGTGCCCTCGGGCAGCGTGATCGCATCGGCATCGGTGAGATCGGTCAGATAGAGCGTCGGCTTGCCGGTATAGACCGGCGGGGTGGCCCAGGCCTCCAGAATCGGGCCCGCATCGATGCTGGCGCGGGCCGGGCTCGACAGGCCGGTGTCGAGCTGTTCGGCAAGCTCACCACGCCCGAAGAAAAGGGCCGCGATCAGGAACGCAACGGCGACATAGCGCAGCGCATAGGGATCGCGCCGCGCCAGGCGCAGATCGGCCACCGCGGCGCGGGCCTGCGCCGCCTGCTTGGCCACCGCGCGCATATGCGCAGCCCAGACCGCCGCCGCGCCGGGATCCTCGCGCCCCGTGGCCTGGCGGTCCGACAGGGCGGCAATCGGGCGGCCGGGCAGATCGGCGTCAAGGCGCGCGACAGCCTCGCTGCGGCGGGGCCAGTGAAACGCGCGGAGGCCACGGATGGCCAGTACCGCAAGGGCCAGCACCGAAACCGCAAGACCCAAGAGGGCGGCCCAATCCGGCAGATGCCGCAAAAGCTCCAGTCGAAGCATGGCAAAGAGCGCGAAGGCCACCGTCCAGACGGGCCAGAAACAGCGCAGCGCCCGCTCCATCCCGATGGCCAGACGCGTGCGCCGGACGGCCCGGTCCAGATGCGGCATCCGGGTGGGATCGGCCGGCCGCATCGGCTGCGCAGGGCTGTGCGGCAGGGGCCCGCCGGCGTCCGGGGTTTTGGAGACCTCAGTCATGCGCGTCACCTCCCTGCTGCGTCAGGTGCTTCAACCGGCGCTGCGGCGTATTGGGCGTCGCGCGCGACTGCTGTCATCCGGGTTCGGCCACTGGGGCCGAGTCGTTCAGCCAGGCCGGAATGGTATCGCGTTCGAGCATTTCCTCAATGGAGGGACGTGCGCGCACAACGTCAAAGTGATCGCCATGCACCAGCACTTCCGGAACCAGAGGCCGCGAGTTGTATTCCGACGCCATAACAGCACCGTAAGCGCCGGCGGTGCGGAACGCAACGAGGTCACCTGCCGCAAGGGCGGGCATCGGGCGGGCGCGGGCAAAGGTGTCGCCGGTCTCGCAGACCGGGCCGACAATGTCACAGGGCAAAAGCTCCGCGCCGGGCGGCGGTTCGGCAATGGCGACGACCTCGTGATGCGCCTCATACATCGCTGGCCGGATCAGGTCGTTCATCGCCGCATCCAGGATCAGGAAGCGCCGGCCCTCGCCCTCCTTTACATAGATCACCGAGGCGAGAAGGATCCCGGCATTGCCCGAAATCAGGCGGCCCGGTTCGATCTCGATCTCACAGCCCAGATGCCCCACCGTGCGACGCACAAGCGCACCATATTCGATGGGCAGCGGCGGTGCGGCATTGTTGCGCGCATAGGGGATGCCGAGCCCGCCGCCGAGATCGAGCCTGCGGATCGCATGGCCCTCGGCCCGCAGCAGCACGACAAGCTCCGCGAGCTTCTTATAGGCCGCCTCAAATGGCGCGAGATCGGTGAGCTGCGAGCCGATATGCACATCCGCACCGACAATCTCGATGCCCGGAAGCTGCGCTGCGGCCGCATAGACGGCGGCGGCGCGGGAGATCGGCACGCCGAACTTGTTCTCGGCCTTGCCGGTGGAGATCTTGTCATGGGTCTTGGCATCGACATCGGGATTGATGCGGATCGTCACCGGCGCCCTGCGGCCCATCGCATGGGCCGTCTCGCTCAGCGCCGCAAGCTCGGGCTCGCTCTCGACATTGAACTGGCGGATCCCGGTTTCCAGGGCAAAGCGCAGCTCGTCGCGGGTTTTGCCCACGCCCGAGAACACGATGCGGTCGGGCGGCACCCCGGCCCGCAGCGCCCGTGCAATCTCGCCCCCCGACACGGTGTCCATGCCCGCGCCAAGCTGGCCGAGCAGCCGGACCACGGCCAGGTTGGAGTTCGACTTCATCGCATAGCACACAAGATGGGGCATGCCCTGAAGCGCTTCTTCAAAGAGCCGGTAATGCCGGGTCAGCGTGGCGGAGGAATAGATATAGGCAGGGCTGCCGACCGCCGCCGCGATCTCGGGCAGCGGCACGTCTTCGGCATGCAGCACACCGTCGCGGTAAAGGAAATGATCCATCAGCGCGCCACCGGGTCAAGATGCGGCCCGGCGAGCCGTTCCCTGCGCCCGATCATGCGACCGGTCGCGCGCGCAGGAAGAGATAGAGCGGCAGGCCGAAGCTGACGCCCACGCAAAAGGTTGCCGGAATGCAGATCAGCACCCACCAGTCGCGACGCACCATCACCTCGGCGATGATGAACACCACCAGTGCGACGGCCGCGATGGTCAGGTCATAGACCAGCCCGGTGGTTGCGTCATTGACGTTCCAGGCGGCGACCATGCCGCCCAGATCGAAGCCATTCGCCCGGAACCACCGCACGAAATAGAACATCGGAACGATCCCGCCCAGGATCGTCAGGATGAGAAACAAGATCCGTGTCGCCGACATCCCTGCCCCGCCTGCCCGCTCTGCCCGCCCGCTCTTCTCGGCGCGCCTGTTGCGGTTGGCCATTCCGCCTGGCCGTTCCGCGCTGCCGCTCCAAACGCTGCACCTAGCTCGAAGGTGCGGGCACTGCAAGGCGGGCGCGGCGTTTGGTGCCGCGCCTTTGGGTGCTGTCGGGGGGTCTTACTTGATGCTGATGTGATAGACCGACCAGATCCAGTGATCGTCGCTCATATCCTTCAGATCTTCGCGCTCGGCGCGCGGGAAGACCAGATGCAGCGGGCCGAAATCGCCGATCCCCAGGGCTTCGCCATCCCGGCGCAGCGCCAGAACCGCACCGCTGCGGATCAGCTCGCTGGCCGGCACCTCGATCTGATAGCCATCCAGCGCCTGCAGCGTCAGAACCTCGCCGGTCGCCCCGGCCGCCTCCAGGATCGAAGCAAGGCTCGGCCCCTCAAAGACATGAACCGGGCCGTCCTTTGGAAAATCGGCGCTGACCTTCACGGCATCGAGCTGCTCGAGCATGGAATAGTCGAAGCTGACGGCCTCGTCGAACTCCGCATCGAAATAGCCAAAGAACTTGTCGGTGTCCGGATCGAAGGGTCCGCGATTGGATTCGGTCACCTCGCCCGTGACGGTCAGCACCGCCGGCCCGATCTTGTCATCGGCCAGCACCTGCCGCGGATCGCCAACAACCGTTGCGCTCAGCGCAACGCCGGCCAGCATCGCGGCCGCCACCATTGAAATTTTCGTACTGCGCCAGTTGGATCGCATTCTTGGCCTCCGCTGCTTATTCGTCCCTTGGTTCAACAATTTCGCCGGTCTCGTCGGGTTGCACGGGCAATTCGCGCTGTGGCGGCGGCACAGGATCGCTCTTGCGGCCACAGCTCGAAAGCCCAATCGCACAAACCAAACCGAAAATCGCAAGCCGTCTCATGCCAGACGCTCTTTCCAGCGTGAGATCTGAGATCGGACCTGCGCAGGCGAGGTACCCCCGTAACTTGCCCTACTCGCCACAGAGTTGTCTACCCCCAGAAAGTCAAAAACTTCTGGTTGTATTTCGGAAACGATGCCCGTCAACTCTTCGAGGGAAAGATCGGCAAGATCGACGCCGCGGGTTTCGGCAAGGCGCACGATCTGACCCGTGGCGTGATGCGCCTCGCGAAATGGCATGTCGAGCACCCGAACCAGCCAATCGGCAAGGTCGGTTGCCGTGGAAAAGCCGACGCCCGCCGCGGTGCGAAGCGCATCGGGATTGGGTGCCAGATCGCGCACCATCCCCTCCATCGCGGCGAGGGCGAGCATCAGGCTGTCGGCGGCGTCAAAGACGGGCTCCTTATCCTCCTGCATGTCCTTGGCATAAGAGAGTGGCAGCCCCTTCATCACCGTCAGCAGCGCCACGAGCGCGCCGGCAATCCGCCCGGTCTTGGCGCGCACAAGCTCGGCGGCATCCGGGTTGCGCTTTTGCGGCATGATCGATGAGCCGGTCGAAAACCGGTCCGACAGGCGCACGAAGCGGAACTGCGCCGAGGCCCAGATCACCAGCTCTTCGGCAAAGCGGCTGAGATGCGTGGCGCAGATGGCAGCGGCCGACAGAAACTCCAGCGCGAAATCGCGGTCCGACACCGCGTCGATCGAATTGGCCATCGGGCGTTCAAACCCCAGCGCCGCGGCCGTCGCCGCCCGGTCGATGGGAAAGGAAGTGCCGGCCAGGGCCGCCGCACCCAGGGGCGATTCGTTCATCCGTGCCCGCGCATCGGAAAAGCGGCTGCGGTCGCGGGCCAGCATCTCGACATAGGCCAGCATATGATGGCCCCAGGTGACCGGCTGGGCGCTTTGCAGATGGGTAAAGCCCGGCATCACCAGCTCCGGCCCTTTGCCCTCGGGCCCCTCGGCCTGCGCAAGAAAGGCGCGCATCAGGGCTGCCAGCGCCATGTCGACCGCATCGCACTGGTCGCGCACCCAAAGCCGGAAATCGGTCGCGATCTGGTCGTTGCGGCTGCGCGCGGTGTGCAGCCGCCCCGCGGCCGGCCCGACCAGCTCGCCCAGCCGGTGCTCGACATTCATATGGATGTCCTCAAGCGCGGTTGAGAACGCAAACCCCCCGGTCTCGATCTCTGACAAGACCGTGAGAAGACCTTCCCGGATCGCCTCGGCATCGCTATGAGACAGGATGCCGGTCTGCGCCAGCATGGCGGCATGCGCGCGGCTGCCGGCAATGTCCTGGGCGGCGAGACGCCGGTCAAAACCGATCGAGGCGTTGATCGCCTCCATAATCGCATCGGGGCCTGCGGCAAACCGCCCGCCCCACATCTGGTTCGACCCCGGCGCCGGGCCGTCCCCCGATGCCGGCTTTGCCGAGGGGCCCTGCCCGTTCTTGTTCCTGTCGGTCATGCCCATCCAGCCCCAGCTTAACGGAGACCATGATGCCCCGCCCCAGCCATTTTCTTTCGGCACTCTTCTACGCATTGCTCGGGATCAGCGCCAGCCCCGCCCTCGCCCTGACCGAGGCGCAGATCGACGCGCTGCGCGAGCTGCGGGCGGGCGATATGCGCAAGCTGATCGTGCATGATGTCGCCAAACCGCCGCTCGACGTGGCCTTTGATGCCGAGGATGGCGGGAAGATGACGCTCGCGGCCTATCAGGGCAAGGTCGTGCTGCTGAATTTCTGGGCGACCTGGTGCGCGCCATGCCGCGAGGAAATGCCCGCGCTCAATGCGCTGCAGGAATCGCTGGGCGGCCCGGATTTTGCCGTTGTCACAGTGGCAACGGGGCGGAACTCGCCCGCCGGCATGGTGCGGTTCTTTGAGGAGTATGAGATCGACGCCCTGCCCCTGCACAAGGATCCCCGCGGCAGTCTGGGGCGCGCGGCCACCGTGATCGGCCTGCCGGTCACCGTGATCCTTGACCGGGACGGGCGCGAGGTCGCCCGGCTGATCGGCGGGGCGGAATGGGACACGCCCGAGGCCGAGGCCGTGCTGCGCGATGTGATCGCGGCGACCGGCAGCTAGGCCTTTTGGGCGTGACAGGGCGGCCGGGCAGCGCGATTGCCGCCGCGCCGCGCAGCGTCAGAAGAAGGTTTGGTCGCCAAGCTTTGCAACCGCCTCCTGCCGGTGACAGCCGATCTGGTGATCGTTGACCAGCCCCGCGGCCTGCATGAACGCATAGACAATGGTCGGGCCGCAGAACCGGAACCCTCGGGCCTTCAACTCCTTGGACATGGCCCGCGACAGATCCGTCGCGGCGGGCACATCGGCCATCGTCGCCGGGCGGTTCTGAAGCGGCTTGCCCTCCACAAACCGCCACAGGAACGGGGCGAACCCGTCCTGCGCCTCGATATCCAGCCAGACGCGCGCGGCCTGGATCGTCGCCTCGATCTTGCCGCGATGCCGCACAATTCCCGGGTTTGCAAGCAGCTGATCAACCTCGGCCGGGCCCCAGGCCGCGATCTCCTCAGGCACAAATCCGGCAAAGGCCGCGCGAAACGACTCGCGCTTGCGCAGGATCGTGATCCAGGAGAGGCCCGCCTGGAAAGCCTCCAGCATCAGCATCTCGTATAGCGCCCGCGGATCGGTGACCGGAACGCCCCATTCGGTGTCGTGATAGGCAACATAGAGCGGGTCGTCCCCGCACCATGCACAGCGCTGCAGCATCGTTCTCTCCAGTTTCTCAAAAACCAGTTCTGTCAAATTAGAACATTGTTAGAACTTGCGATGCAAATTCCGACGCAAGCGACCGGGCGTTGTGGCCGTCGCAGCCCTACAGCCTTGGGGAGAGCTCGCATGCCCAACGAGACTATGGCCGGGACCGACCGCGAAGTGCTCGACAGCTTCGATCTGCTGCTCTACCGCTGGAACCTGTTGACCGACCAGATCAGCTGGAGCGACAGCGAGAACAGCGTCATGCGCGCGTCGGGCCTGACGACGGCGGCGACCGGCGCCGATCTCAACCAGATGCGCGAAGACGGCAAGGCCCGCACCGAATGGGCGCTCTTTGCCGCGGCGGGCGACAGCAACCGGTTCATGTTTTCGATGCCCTCTGGCCCGGTCTCGGTCTCGTGGTTCGACGATCAGATGCATCGCAGCGACATCAATGGCGTGCCGCATGTGACGGGAATGATCCAGCGCGTCTCGGATGCACGCCATCTGCGCGGCGGCGTCGGCGATGCCGTGCAGCACCGTGAAGGCCGGGCCATGCTGGTGGATCATCTGCGCAACGCGAGCAGCGAGGATGACCGCGCCTATCTTCTGTTCGGCGTCGACAGCCTGCGCGATCTCAACCGCGCGCTCGGCCCCGATGTGACCGATGAGATTGTCGCCGAGGTCGATCTGCGCGTGGCGGCCCTGCGCGGTGCCACGACGCTTTATGCGAGGGTTGGCTCGGGCAAGTTTGCGCTGGCCGATGTCGGGTCGGGCAGCCAGGCGCTCGCGGTTTTGGCGCGTAAGGTGATGGACCGGGTGGGCCGCACCGAGATCCGCACCTCCTCCGGGCCCGTGACCGTCTCGGTGTCGGCGGGCATCTGCCATGCTCAGCGGGGAAGCCGCCTGCCGCGCGATCCGTTTTCCAACGCGCTCATTGCCTATGACGAGGCCCGGATCGGTCGGATCGAGGGCCTGCGCTTCTCGCGCCAGGACAATGCGAGCGTGAACCTGCGCGAGCGCTATGTCAGCGGCGCCCGGCTGGTGATGGACGCCATTGCCGATGGTCGGATGGCCGTGGCCCTGCAGCCGATTGTGCGGGCCGATCAGCCGAACACGGTGTCGTTTCAGGAATGTCTGGCGCGGATCATCGATGCCTCCGGCGACCCGGTGCCGGCCGCAAGCTTCATGCCTGCGATCGAGCATCTGGGCCTCGTGCGGCAGGTCGATCGCGAGGTGCTGCGCCTGGCCTTGGATCTTTTGGAGACCAATACCAGCCAGCGGCTCTCGGTGAACCTGTCGCCGCAATCGATGAATGACAGCGAATGGCTGTCGATCCTTGAAACGCGCATGGAGCGGTCCGCCGACATCGGCGATCGTCTGATCTTTGAGGTGACCGAATCCTCGGCCATGCTCGATCCCAGCCGGACCCTGGCCTTTATGAACCGCGTCCGAGGGTATGGCTGCGCCTTCGCGCTCGACGATTTTGGCGCCGGCTATACCTCGTTCCGACATTTCCGCGACTTCCGCTTCGACGCTGTGAAAATCGATGGCAGTTTTGTCAGCGGCATTGCGCAAAGCGACGACAACCAACTCTTGCTGCGCACGCTCGTGTCGATTGCCCAGCATTTCAGCATGTTCACAGTGGCCGAATTCGTCGAGGCCCCGGAAGACGCGGAGCTTTTGCGGTCCCTCGGTGTCGATTGCCTGCAGGGCTATCTCTACGGCGTGCCGGCGCTGCCTGAGGCCCAAAAACCGCTGGCACGGCTGCGCGCGTAACGCGAGGCCGAAGCAGCTGACTTGTCGCCAATCGACGGCTCTGGCACATCCGCTTTCACCAAACCCTCTCCGCACGTAAAGTGAGAAGCCGGTGACGCGCCATGCGAGGCGTTGCCCCTCGGACGCGCCTTACTGTGGCGACCTATCGCCGGCCAGTGTCGCAGCGATGGCCGGCTCCGCGCATCAGGACTCCACGTCAGCGGGTTGGCGCATACCCTCGCGGGCTTTCTTTCATATCAATGCGCGGTGCCGCCTTTGCCCCGCACATGCAGAAGAGATTGCGTTTTCGACCATATCGATTTCAAATGCTCTTTGACGCCCGAGGGAGAATGCGCGCCCGCAATTTGGAGACCTGGCATGATCACGATCACCGCAATCCTTACCGCCAAACCGGGCAAGGCCGATCTGGTCGAGCAGGCGCTTTTGGAGGTGGCTGCCTATGTGGCGGCCAATGAGGCGGAGACGGTGTCGTTTTACATTGCCAAGGGCCTGGAGAACGACCACCTGTTCACAACCTACGAGCGCTTTTCCTCGGTCGAGGCGCGGGACGCCCATAACAGCTCACCCGCAACGGCAGCGTTCTTCGAACAAGCCGGGCCGCATATCGAACAGCCCGTCATCCTCGAATCCTGCACCGAAATCAGTGCCAAGCCATGAGTGCGCCGACGCTCACAGCCGCCGAGGGCATACCGGATATCGACATCTCTCCCTTTGCAACAGGCGACGCGGCTGCTCAGGCATCCGTCGCGGCAGACGTCGATTTGGCCTGCCGCGAGATCGGGTTCTTCACAATCCGCGGGCATGGGATCGGGCAACCGCAAATCGACGCCGCGCTGGCCATGGCCGATGCCTTCTTTGGGTTGCCCGAGACCGAGAAGCTCACAATCCGCCAACCCGCGCCGCAGATCAGCCGGGGGTACACACCGCTGGCCGCAGAACAGCTCTCGGCAGGGCTGGGCGAGGCAGCGCCCCCCGACCTCAAGGAGTTGATCGATATCGGACCGATCGAGATCGGCACGGATCCTTACTACACCGGCCCCGATGCCGGCGATCATTTCCACGCCAATCTTTGGCCGGCCGCGCCCGAGGGTTTCCGGGACATGATGGAGGGCTATTACCGCGCCATGAACGGTCTGGCCGACACGCTCATGGAGATCTTTGCGGTGGCGCTGGGCCAGCCATCGGGCTTTTTTGCCAATGCGCTGGACCGCAATATCAGCGCGCTGCGTCTGATTTGCTATCCGGAGCAGCTCACGCCGCCCGTGCCGGGCCAGCTGCGCGGCGGCGCGCATACCGATTATGGCACGCTGACCATTCTGACCGCCGATCAGGCGCCCGGCGGGCTTCAGGCGCAACGCCATGACGGGGTGTGGATCGATGTGGTGCCGCAACCCGGCACGTTTATCGTCAATATCGGCGATGCGATGCAGGTGTGGACGAATGATCAGTGGATCTCCACCCTGCACCGTGTGGTCAACCCGCCGGCTGCACTTGCAGCGACGGCACGGCGGATCTCGATGCCGTTCTTTCACCAGCCCAATTATGACGCGGTGATCGCGCCCTTGCCGGGCTGTGTGCCCGAGGGTGCGGTGCCGCATCATGCCCCGATCACCTTTGGCGAGCATTGGATGCGAAAATGGGCGGCCTCGCGCGACATTGACTGAATGCGTTGCAGTACGGGTCTCGGAACGGATCTGAGGGCGCAGGCGCAACGGCCCGATCCCGAACCGAACGGGCCGCAAAATGGCCCGGACAGGTCCAAACAGCGCATCGCCGCAGCCTGAGCGATTGGCAATCCCGGTCAACTGGTCCATCTAGCCCGCGTGAGAGCAGACGTGCGGGGGCCAAAGGCCAAAACCGCCGGAGAGGCAGCTTTATGCAAGAGATCGACTGGGCGCGTTTGCGTCATGACTGGACCGGCAATCTGCGCGGCGATCTGATCGCGGGGCTGGTCGTCGCGCTCGCGCTGATCCCCGAGGCGATTGCGTTTTCGATCATCGCCGGGGTCGATCCCAAGGTCGGGCTCTATGCGTCATTCTCGATCGCCGTGATCACCGCAATTGTCGGCGGGCGGCCGGGCATGATCTCGGCGGCAACCGCGGCCACGGCGGTGCTGATGGTCACGCTGGTGAAGGAACACGGGCTGCAATATCTGCTGGCAACGACCGTGCTGGCCGGCATCCTGCAGATCCTGGCCGGTGCCGCGCGGCTGGGCCAACTGATGCGGTTTGTCTCGCGCTCGGTCATGACGGGGTTCGTGAACGCCCTGGCGATCCTCATCTTCATGGCCCAGTTGCCGGAGCTGATCGATGTGCCGCCGCTGACCTATGCGCTGGTCGCCGTGGGGCTTGGCATTCTCTATCTTCTGCCCATGCTCACCAAGGCCGTTCCCGCACCGCTGGTCTGCATCCTGCTCTTGACCGGGGCGACGCTGAGCTTCGGTTGGGACCTGCGCACCGTGGGCGATATGGGTGCCCTGCCCGACACCCTGCCGATCTTTCTGCTGCCCGACATTCCGCTGACGCTGGAGACGCTGGCGATCATTTTTCCCTATGCGGCCGCGGTCGCGGTGGTGGGCTTGTTGGAATCGCTGATGACCGCCTCGATCGTCGATGAGCTCACCGACACCGACAGCGACAAGAACCGCGAATGCATCGGCCAGGGCACGGCCAATGTCGCCACGGGCTTCATGGGCGGCATGGCCGGCTGTGCGATGATCGGCCAGTCGATCATCAATGTGCAATCGGGCGGGCGGGGGCGTCTCTCCTGCTTCACCGCCGGGGTGCTGCTGCTGATCCTGGTGGTGTTTCTTGGCGATCTGGTCGGGCTGATCCCGATGGCCGCACTGGTTGCGATCATGATCATGGTCTCGGTGGGCACCTTCAGCTGGTCGTCGCTGCGCAAGCTGCGCGAGCATCCGCTGAGTTCGAATGTGGTGATGATCGCGACCGTCGTCGGGGTGGTGGCGACCCACAACCTTGCCATCGGCGTGCTGATCGGCGTGCTGCTCTCGGGCATTTTCTTTGCCGGCAAGATCGCGCAGATCTTCGGCGTGCGCTCGGAGCTGTCGGCCGATGGCCGAACCCGGCGCTATGTCGTGACAGGCCAGCTTTTCTTTGCGTCTTCGGACGGGTTTCTGACCGCGTTTGACCACAAGGAGGCGCTTGAAAAGGTCATCATCGATCTGTCGGCCGCGCATATCTGGGACATCTCAAGCGTCGCAGCCCTCGACATGGTCGTGATGAAGTTTCGCCGCGACGGCGCCGAGGTCGAGGTTCTGGGGCTCAACAAGGCCAGCGAGACCATCGTCGACAAGCTTGCCGTTCATGATAAGCCGGGCGCGCTGGACAATCTGATGAGCCACTGAACAGGCTGGCGTCCGCCATAGAAAAAACGGGGAAACGGCCATGAAGAAGATCCTCGCCTGCGTCGATGGCTCGGTCTATGCCGACAGCGTGGCCGACCATGCGGCCTGGGCGGCAACGCGATTGGGGTTGCCGGTCGAACTCATGCAGGTGCTGGGGCGGCGCGAGGCGCAATCCTCCGACAGATCGGGCCGGATTGTGGCCGGGGCCAGGCGCAAGCTGCTGGAAGAGCTGGCCGAGCTTGACGCCGAGCGCGCCCGGCTCCAGCAAAGCGAGGCGCGGCTGGGGCTTGATGAGGCGCGCGCCCGCATCGCCGCCAGCGGGGTGTCGGAGGTGACGACCATGCTGCGCCAGGGCGATCTTTTGGAGGCGCTGGCCGATCGCGAGGCCGAAGCCGCCATGACCGTGGTCGGCAAGCGCGGCGAGGCGGCGGATTTTGCAACGCTGCATCTTGGCTCGAATCTGGAGCGGATCGTGCGCGCCTCGCGCGGACCCGTGCTGATCGCGGCCCGCGCCTTCCGGCCCATCGCACGGGCGCTCATTGCGTTCGATGGCAGCCCAAGCGCGCTCAAGGCCGTCGACGAGGTGTCGCGCAGCCCGCTCCATGCCGGCATCGCCTGTCTGGTTCTGATGGTCGGTGCTCCCGGCCGGACCAGCGAGGCAGCGCTTGAGCGGGCGGGCGGGCAGCTCTCGGCCGCGGGGCTTGAGGTGGAAACGCGGCTGACCGCGGGCCAGCCCGAGGAGGTGATCGGCGCGGCAGCGGCAGAGCAGGCGATCGACCTTCTGGTCATGGGCGCCTACGGCCATTCGCGCCTGCGAAGCCTGGTGATCGGCTCGACAACCTCAGCGCTGATCCGCGCCTGCAAGGTGCCGGTGGCGATCTATCGGTGACCCGGCACCCCGCTCAGCGCTTGTTCAGAACCCAGACCTGTTCGGAAGGCCAGGATTTGGCCCATTCGGCCGGCACGGCAAAGGGCGTGGCCGTGGCATCCTGGGGCGCATAGAGCTCGCGATACCCAACCAGCTCAAACCCGGTGCGCCGGAACAGCGCCAGCCAGGCTTCGAAGGTCAGGTTGAATTCAATGCCGCCGGGATCGATCTCCACCTCGGTCCAATCGGCCATGCGCAAACCGCGGTACGGCCGGTGCAGAACCGGCTCGCAGGGTGACCCGTCGGCCGGCGTCGCCAGGATCGTCAGCGGATGGCTGCCCAAAAAGACCAACCGGCCGCCGGGGCGCAGCAGACGGGCGGCCTCCGGGACCCACAGATCCGGATCGCACCAGATCGCAGCACCGTATTCAGAGATTGCGAAATCGAAACTGGCATCGGGACGCGGCACGTCCTCGGCGCTGCCCTCCAGAAAGGTGATCGCCCGGTCCAGACCATGCTCGCCGGCCAGACGGCGCGCGGTGGCGAGCTGTTCGGCCGAGATGTCGATGGCTGTGACCTGCGCGCCGCGCCGCGCCATCCAGGC
>JBCBKN010000016.1:0-23115 GCA_038521775.1 Pseudomonadota bacterium
CCGTGGCTCCCCGCTGGCAAAGGGCGATTGGCCCTCTCGCTGATGGGATGCTAGTCCATTTTGTGGACCCAGAACAGCGTCGCCTAGCCAAGTTGGGCCGGCAGCCACAGCACAATGGCCGGAAATGCCACAAGCAACGCAATCGTGATCGCGTCGGCAATGAAAAAGGGTGTCACGCCCTTGAAGACGTCGTGGACCGAGAGATCGGGCCGGACGCCGGCCACCACAAAGCAGTTGAGCCCGATGGGCGGGGTGATCAGGCAAAACTCGGCCATCTTGACGACCAGAATGCCGAACCACACCGCGCAGAGCGGGCCGGACATGCCAAAGGTGCTGTCGGCGGCCGACACGAACTCGCCGCCATTGAGGGCCATGACCGCCGGATAGACCACGGGCAGGGTCAAAAGCAGCATGCCGATGGCGTCCATGAACATGCCGAGCACCGCATAGGCGAGCAGGATCATCACCAGGGTGAGCATCGGCGACTGGTCCAGCGAGGTGATCCAGTCGGAAAATGCGCCGGGCAGGTCGGCATAGCCCAGAAACCGCACATAGACGAGCACGCCCCAGATGATGGTGAAGATCATCACCGAAAGCTTGGCGGTTTCAATCAGCGCATCCTTGAGCTCGCGCCAGCGCATGCCGCGGTAAAGCGCCATCAGGAACACGATGAAGGCGCCGATGGCCCCGCCCTCGGTCGGGGTGCCCCAGGCATCGCCGCCAAAGGGGTTGTAGACAAAAAAGATGATGATGATCACCACGGCGAAAATCGGCATCGCCGGGGGCAGGGCGGCCAGACGCTGGCGCCAGGTAAAACCGCCCACCGGCGGGCCGAAATTCTTGATCACCATGGCCAGGCCCACGATCAGCACGCCATAGACCAGGGCCGAAAAGATGCCCGGCAGAAACCCTGCCAAAAGCAGCTTGCCGACATCCTGCTCGACGATAATCGCATAAATCACCAGGATCGCCGAAGGCGGGATCAGCGAGGCCAGCGTGCCGCCCGCGGCCACCACGCCGGCCGCAAAGCGCTTGTCATAGCCGATCTTGAGCATCTCGGGGATCGCGATGCGCGCAAAGACCGCCGCCGTGGCGACCGACGCGCCGGAGACCGCGGCAAAACCCGCCGTGGCAAAGACGGTTGAGACCGCAAGCCCGCCTGGCAGCCAGGCGACCCAGCGCTTGGCGGCTTCAAAGAGGGCGCGCGTGAGCCCCGCGTAATAGGCCAGATAGCCGATCAGGATGAAGGTGGGGATCAGCGACAGCGCCTGGGCGGCGACCTTGGAATGCGGCACCTGGCCGGCGGTCTTGATCCCCACGGTCAATGCCCAGCCGAACTGGTCGCCGGCAAAGTCGCGCCGGCTCCATAGCACCAGGACAATGCCCACCAGCCCGGCAAGCGCTGCGGCATACCCCACCCGCATGCCCATCAGCACAAGCGCCAGCAGACCTGCCGTCACCCAGATGCCCAGATCGATCGTGTCCATCGCTCAGTCGTCCCGGCCCGAAAGCTGCTCGGCCTCGCGCCGCGCCTGGGTCGCGGCATCCTCGATCAGCGGCACGGCGATCGGGGCCGCGGTTCCCGACAGCATTGCCCGCCCATAGCCCACAAGCTGCAGCACCAGCCGCAGGCTGAGCACGGCAAAGGCCACCGGCGCCACCAGCTTGGCCGGCCAGAGCGGAATGGCGATGTCCATCGAGCTGTCGCGGCTCCACATCGGGGCGCCCCAGTCAAAGCTGCGCGCGAAATGCGACCAGGAGCCCCAGACCAGGGCCAGCATCAGGATCAGCACGCCCAGGGTCGTGAGAAACTCAAACGCCCACAAAAACCGGCCGCGCAGCTGGCCGACCAGGATGTCCATGCGGATATGCCCGCCATTGCGTTGCACATAGGAGATGCCGGCAAAGGCGATCAGCGGCATGGCCTGTTCGATCCAGTCGACATAGCCCGGCAGCGGCTGGGCAAAGAAGTTGCGCCCGCCCACCGACACGACCGCGAGGATCATCAGCGAGAACACCGCCAGCCCGCTGATCAGCGCAAGCACACGCTCGATCCGCTCCAGCCGCTGGTCAATGCGGCTGAGCGGGCTGTCATCGGTCAGAACGGAGGCGGCGCCGGCCATGGCGGGTGGTTCCCGGGGACGCGATGCGCCCCCGAGCGATGTGCTGTTGTTACTGGCCGATCATGCCGGTGACGAAATCATAGAGCTCCTGGGCGGGCAGGCCGCGGGCGGTGTTGGCCTCGATCCAGGCTGCGGCGGCAGGGCCGGCCACCGCCTCGCGGAAGGCGGCAAGCTCTTCGTCGGAATAGGTGATCTCCTCGATGCCCTTTTCGGTCAGCAAGGGGCCCCAGCGCTCCATGGTGTTGTTGGCGTAAAACGACAGGTAATGCGCCATCGCCTCATCGATGCTGTCCATCAGGGCTGCTTTGTGCGCATCCGAGAGCGAGTCCATCGCATCGGTGTTCACGACCACCGGGCAGTTCACCGTGCCGGGGTTGAGGTTGGTGGTCCACCAGGTGGCGTTTTCGGTGGTGCCGAAGGACATATGGGCATGCGGGGCAAAGGCCACGGCCTTGACCACACCGCTGTCGAGCGCCTGGCGCACTTCTGCGGCGGTCATCGAGGTCGGCACCGCATCGACCGCTTCCATCGCCGCACCGATGCCGCCTGTGGCGCGCACCGACAGACCCTCGAAATCGGCCAGGGTGCGGGGCGGCTCGCCCACGCCGACCAGATTGTACTGGGGCAGGGGCGAAGGCATCAGCAGCGTCGCGTTCCAGCGCGCCAGATCGGCCACGGCGGCCGGGTGCTGGTAAAGCGCCATGGAGATCCTGGCCTCTTCCTCCAGGCTGCTCACCCCCAGAAAGGGCAGCTCCAGCACGGTGAGCGAGGGGTTCTTGTCGCGGTGATAGCCCGCGCAGAACTGCGCCATCTCAAAGGCGCCGATCTCGATGCCGTCGAGGTTTTCGCGCGGTTTGGACAGCCCGCCATAGGAGATGTTGAGCGTGAACTCGCCGCCGGTCTTTTCGGCCACCAGCTCGGCCAGCTTCTCGACATGCTCGGTGAAGGCCCGGCGCTTGCCCCAGAGCGAGACGTTCCACTCCAAGGCGGCAGCCATATCGGCGGCCATGACGGATGCTGCGGCCAGCGCCGCGATCCCCGCAATTTTCATGATGTCCTCCCTTTGATCTGGCTCAATTTATTGCCGAGCCTCGCGGAATTCACAAGGCCCAAGGAAGGTCAGGCCCTCTCTGCAAGCAGGCCCCGCAAATGGGTGGCGATGCCGTCGCGCAGCGTGGTCTCGAAATCCTTGCGAAATGGGGCAAACTCGGGCCGCTCCATCACCTCGGCCACAATCGGCGTGGGGTTGGAAAAGGGCCAGAGCCCGGCGACCAGCACATGCATGTGAAAGGCCGCGCGCTCGCCTGCGCCCTCCGCAAGCTCGGGCAGGGCGGTGTAGATCAACATGATCGCACGTTGCGTTTCGACGAGCAGGGTCGACTTAAAGGCTGCGATATCGGAATGGCTTAGATTGTTTTCCAGAACCGAAGCGAGCACCGAGACCAGAAAGCAAAGCCGTGGCCGCCGGGCAAAGGCGGCGGCAAAGGTCGTGGCCACCGCGCCGACCCGCGCATCAAGCGTGTCGGCCGCGATCGCCTGCAGCTCCGCCTCGCCCGCGGTGATCGCGGCATGCGTGTCGGCCAGCAGGATCTCGATCAGGATCGCCTCGCGGCTGGGAAAATACCGATAGATCGCCGATTTGACGACGCCGGCCTCGGTTGCAATCGCTGCCAGCGTGACCTTGTCGGCATCTTGGGCTTCAAGCAGCCGACCGGCCGCTGCGAGGATGGCCTCGCGGCGTTGTGCCTTTTGATCGGGGCTGCGGGCGCGCAAGAACTGCTGGGCCATGTCCGCTCTATGGCAGACCTTTCCACAAAATGCAAGAGAACAAAGGTCTCTTATTGACATTCAGGTGGACGGCGCGTTTATGAGACCTAAGGTCACGAAATTAGAGACTCACGGTCACCAAGCAAGGAGGCTAGGCATGAAGCTCGTGGTCAATGGCAAGGCGCATGACGTGGAGGCGCATCCCGACATGCCGCTTCTGTGGGTGCTGCGCGACAAGCTCGACATCAAGGGACCGAAATTCGGCTGCGGCATCGCGGCCTGCGGCGCCTGCACGGTTCTGGTCGATGGCGAGGCGGTGCGCTCCTGCTCGCTGCCAGCCTCCGAGGTCTGGGGCGAGGTCACCACCATCGACGGGCTTGCCAAGGGCGACACCCTGCATGCGGTGCAGGAGGCCTGGATGGCGGCAAACGTTCCGCAATGCGGCTATTGCCAGTCGGGCCAGATCATGGCCGCCGTCTCGCTGTTGACCGAACAGCCCAATCCCACCGACGAAGACATCGATGATGCGATGACCAATCTGTGCCGCTGCGGCACCTATCCCAAAATCCGCGCCGCCATCAAGGATGCGGCCCAGCGCATGAGGGCCTGAGCCATGAAGATCGGAAAGATCGCGCGCCGCACCTTCCTGGGCCTGGGCGTCGTTGCTGCCGGCGGGCTGGCGGTTGGTTATTATTTCTACCGGCGGCCCTTCGACAACCCGCTCGATGGCAAACTTGCCGAGGGCGAGCGCGACTTCACGCCCTATGTCATCGTCAACACCGACAACAGCGTGACCATCATTGCCCCGCGGGCCGAGATGGGGCAGGGCGTGCACACCACCCTGGCGGCACTGGTCGCCGAGGAGCTGGACGTGAACCTCGCCGATGTGACGGTCGAGCACGGCCCGCCGGGATACACCTATTACAACGAGGCCATGTTGAACATGGGCGGGCCGGTGCCCTGGTTTGACGAAAGCTTCATGGCAAGCTCGATCCGCGGCACCATGGCGGTGGTCAGCAAATATCTCGCCCTGCAGGTGACCGGCGGCTCCTCCTCAATGGTCGATGGGTTCGAGAAGATGCGGCTGGCCGGGGCCACGGCGCGCCAGGCCTTCAAGGAGGCCGCGGCCAAGCGCTGGGGCGTCTCGGAGGCCTCGCTCAAGACCGAAGGCGGCCGCGTGCTGAAGGATGACGGCACCGCGCTGAGCTATGGTGAGCTGGTCATGGAGGCCGCGGCCGCCGATCTGCCCAGCCCGCCCAGCTTGCGCGACCCGCGCGAATGGCGGCTTCTGGGCAAGCCGCAGCAGCGCGTCGATGCGCGCGAAAAGGTCACCGGCGCCCCGATCTTCGGCATCGACGTCGAACTGCCCGGCATGCTGCATGCAAGCCTGAAGATGTCGCCGCGCCTGGGCGCCGCGCCGCTCAGCGTATCGGAAGCCCCGGCCCTCGCGGTCAATGGCGTGCAGAAGGTCGTGCCGATCGACACCCTCTCTGGGCATGGCTTTGCAGTTGTCGCCGACAACACCTGGGCCGCGTTCAAGGGTGTCGAAGCGCTGGAGGTCGATTGGGCCGAGGCGCCCTATCCGGCCGATGATGCGGCCATGGACACGGCGTTTCGCGCAGCGCTGGCGGCCGAGCCGCAAATGATCATGGGCGCGGCCGGGGATGCCGAGGCGTCGCTGGCCGCCGCTCCGGCCGACCGGCTGCTTGAGGCCGAGTATGAGGTGCCGTTTCTGGCCCATGCGGCGATGGAGCCGCTCAATGCCACGGCCCAGTTTGTCGATGGCAAGCTCACCGTCTGGAACGGCTCGCAGGCGCCGGGGCTCGACGCGATCATCTGCGCGCGGGCCCTGGGCATCGAAACGGCCGATGTCACGATGCATGTCACCCGGTTGGGCGGCGGCTTCGGGCGCCGGGCGCTGGACGCGGCGCTCTACGCCGCCATCGTCGCCCAGCAGACCGATGGCAAACCGGTGAAGGTCACCTGGACGCGCGAGCAGGACACCCAGAACGATCTCTACCGCCCACGCGCGATCGCCAAGATGCAAGCGGTGGTGACCCCGGGCCAGCCGCCCGAGACCTATGTCAGCCGGGTGGCCGCGCCCAATATCGTGGCCAACACGCTCAAGCGCAGTTTTCCCGAGGTGCCGGCACCGCCGCAGGACGATGCGGTGCTCGATGGCCAGTTCAACCAGCCCATTGCCACGCCAAACCGGCTTTTTGCCGGTCATATCGTGGATATGGACATTCCGCTGGGCTTCTGGCGCTCGGTCGGCAATTCGGTGAACGGGTTCTTCATGAACGGCTTTCTCGATGAGGTGGCGGAGAAATCCGGCATCGACCCCATCGAGATGCGGCTGGGCATGATGACCGCGCCCGAGCACGCCCCGGCCCGCGCGGTGCTGGAAAAACTGCGCGATGTGTCGGGCTGGGGCCTGCCAGTCCCGTCCGGACATGGGCGCGGCGTGGCCTTCACGCTCTCCTTCGGCACCTGGGTGGGCCAGATCGTCGAGGTGGATGCGTCGGCCGATGACATCAAGATCACCAAGATCTGGTGCGTGGCCGATGCCGGGCGGATCCTCGATCCGGGCATTTTCACCGATCAGATGACCTCGGGCATCGTGTTCGGGCTGTCGGCCGCTTTGGGGCAGGAGATCACCTTTGCCGACGGGATGGTCGAGCAGGGCAATTTCGACAGCTTCGACTGTATGCGGATGTGGCAATGCCCGCCCATCGATGTGCACCTGCTGGAAACCGCCTCGAAAATGGGCGGGGCGGGTGAGCCCGGCACGCCGCCGGCAGCCCCGGCCCTGGCAAACGCGATCTATGCCGCGACCGGCACCCGCCTGCGTCGCATGCCCTTCACCCGCGAGGTGAGCTTCGTCTGAGCCCGGCCGCCGGCGGTCGTGACGCCCCTTCCCGGTTGCGGGGTGGGGCCAGAAAAAAGATGGGCCGCGCTGGGGATGGCGCGGCCCGATCCTCTTTGCCCAGTGGAGCCTCAGGCAAAGAGGAAGAAATCGGCGCTCAGCTCGGCCTCGCTGATCTTGCGCAGTTGCAGCGAGTCGCTGCCCAGCGTCAGGATCACGCCCTTGCGGTCATCGACGATGGTGAAATCCGACAAGGCCGTCGCGCCCAGGCCCGAGACGGAGACAAAATCCTCGGCAATGTCGAAATCGCGGATCATGTCGGCCTCATCTCCGGTGGAAAAGACGAAGATGTCCGCCCCCTCGCCCCCGGTCAGCATGTCATTGCCGGCACCGCCCATGAGCACATCGTCCTCGGACCCGCCATTGATGCGGTCGGCCCCTGCGCCGCCATCGATTGTGTCGCTGCCGGCCTCGCCATCCAGACGATCATCGCCCGCATCGCCCAGCAGCATGTCGTTTCCGGTGCCGGCCCGCATGCTGTCCTTGTCCGCGCCGCCGGCCATCACGTCACTGCCGGCGCCGCCGGTCAGCTTGTCCTTGCCAAGCCCGCCATAAAGGCTGTCGGCATCGCCCTGGCCGCTCAGATGGTCATTGCCGGCGCCGCCAAAGAGCTGATCGCCCTGCGAGCCGCCAAAAAGCTTGTCGTTATGCCCGCCGCCATAAAGCATGTCGGCCTCGGACCCGCCATAGAGCTTGTCGTTGTGATCGCCGCCATAAAGCGTGTCGGTGCCCGCCTCGCCAGACAGCAGATCCTTGTCGCCATCGCCCCAAAGCTGGTCATTGCCGGCGCGGCCATAGATGCTGTCCTTGCCGCCATTGCCGTTGATCCTGTCATTGCCGCCATTGCCGATCAGGCGGTCATTATCGCCAAGCCCGGTGATGACATCGTCGCCCTCGCCCCCGCGCAGATCATCCTTGCCGGTTGTCCCGGTCAGGGTCTGGCCCGCGACGGTGTCCGCATCGGGATCTGCGTCCTGATCCGCATCCGAATCCACATCGATGTCGTCGTCGCTGTCGCCAGTGTCGGTGCTGGGCCCGTACCCGTCGATCCAGCTCAGATTGCCGCCATCGAGCCAGCCCTGAATGGTGGCAAAGCTCGTGTCCTGGCTCTCGCTCGACCAGCGCACGCCTTCGACATCCGCGCCGACCCGGTCGATGCTGCCATCGGCTTTTTCGACCAGCAGATCTCCGTTGCTGAAGGCGTATTTGTAGGTCGTGCGGGCATTGGTGAACGCCACCCGGTCCGCGCTGCCGGCCCCGCCAAAGAACTGGTCGGCCCCGGTGGATTCGTGAAAGATGTCGGTCCCCGCATTGCCCCAAAAGCTGTTGGCCGCGGCGTTGCCCCAAAACTCGTCATCGCCCGCGCCGCCCTTGGCATTCTCGATCAGCGAGCGGGTGTCGTCTTGGAACATCAGCGCGTTGAAGAGATGGCCCTTGGCATAGGCATCGCTGGCCAGCCGTGCGCGCTGGAAGTTTCCGGCCGCGCCCGAGACCCCGGCCGCGTCGAAATCGACATAGCCGCCGGCGACAAGATCGATGTCGAGATGGGTGCTGTAGTTCGACAGATCATAGGTGTCGGTGCCGTTCCCGTCCCAGAGCGTGCGGAAGACGACATTGGCCGTGCTGGCCCCCTGGCCGACGCCATCGACGAACATCTCACCGGTGCTGGTTGAGAAAGTGTAGGTGGTGTCGCCCGAATTGGTGCCGTAATTGGCGCCATACATGATCTGCATGGCCTGAATGTCGGCCATCATGAAGGTCTGCGGGCCGTGCCCGTGCTGATTGGTGTAATAGCCATTGCCGCCGACCGAGGAATGATAGGTCATCAGCGAGTATTCATGGCTGTTGAAGCTGCCGGTCAGCGCGCCGGCAAAGCTGCTGTCATGGCCGTGCTTGAGGCCCACCGCATGGCCCGCCTCATGCAGGAAGGTCGAGAACGCGTAGGAGCCGATGCTGGGGTCGTTGTAATGCTGGGGGTTGTACCACATGTCGCCGCCCCACTCGCCCGAGCTGGGGTAATAGGCCCAGGCCGTCGACGGCTCGCCGCCCTCGGCAAGGCGCAGATCGGCATTGCGGTCGCCTGAACCGGTGATTTCGGTGAAGGTCAGGCCGGAGACGGCCTCCATCTGGTCAAAGGACGCGCGCGCTGCGGCCTTTTGGGCGGCGTTCAGGGCCGAGAACTGCCCGGCATGGTCGTTGTAGCCATAATCGCTGGTCGAGTTGGGAAAGCTGAAGGTCAGCTCGGTCGTGGCCCATTTATAGCCCGACAGGATCTTGTCGCCCAGGCTGATGCCGTCGCCCGAGATGGAGCTTTTGGTGAAGCTGGTGCCGAGCGCGGATTGCGCGACGGGGGTTCCCGTCTCGTCATAGGCAAACTCGTAATCGCCCCAATCCTTGGCGGACTTGCCCGATGCGCAGGCGGCACAGCCACAGGCCATGGTCACGGTTTCGGCGTCGCTGCTCCAGGTTCCGTCCGACATCACACATACTCCACTCAGTTACGCACATCCGGGTCACCCCTGTCCCGTGAGTGAGTGTTTATCTGAAAAGCCTCGAAAATTCGAGTAAATCCGTGCGTGCAGGTAAATAGAACATGAAAATTTGATCATACCCCATAGTAAAAAGAAAATAAACGAAAGGGTCATGCCATTAAGTTAGGGTAGATATAATTCGTGCCGACATCAAGCTGTGCCGGTGACGACTTGATGTTGTGCAGGAAAATGCGGGCAGGCCGCGGCGAACGCTCGGCTGTCGATGGTCAAGTGCGGTGCAGCCGGCGGCAAAAGGCTCAGCCGCCAGGCCGCCGGAACACCACCCAGCCTTGCCGCCGTGATGGTCTTGGTGATCGTTTGCGCAGCTGTCGCCGCGGCGAGAGACGCGGTCTTAGTGCACGCTGACCGGGTCGTAGCTGTTCTGGCGTGCCACGGCAAAGGCCATGCGCCGGTCGCCCACAAGCGCCAGCGGCTCGCCATTCTCACCATGGATTGCGTAGAGCGTGGTTATGCCGTCGGGGATCTCGATGCCCTTGGGCAGATCCTGGGCGCGCACGCCTTTGACATAGGCAATCCGCGCGGCCTCCAGTGATTTTTCGGTCTTTTCCATGTCGCTCTCCTCAACCACCGTTCTTGATCTCGATCTTGCGCACCACGCTTTCGGGCTGATGTCGCACCAAATCCACATGCAGCAAGCCGCATTCCAGATTGGCCGCGGCCACCTCGACGCCATCGGCCAGCACGAAACTGCGCTGGAACTGGCGATTGGCGATGCCGCGATGCAGGAACACCCGGTCGCCCTTCTCCTCGCTGCTGCGGCCGCGAATGACGAGCTGATTGTCTTCGATCGTCACCGAGAGGTCGTCCTCACGGAACCCGGCCACAGCCAGGGTGATCCGGTAGGCGCCGTCATCGGTCTGTTCGATATTGTAGGGCGGATAACCGTCAGATCCGGCCTTCGCGCTGCGCTCGACAAGGCGGTCGAGGCGTTCAAACCCAAGCAAATAGGGGTGGGAGGCAAAAGACACCCGCGTCATGTTCGGCCCTTTCAAAAAGCGATCCGATCCGTCGGGTCCCTGCGCTAGGCAACCCGCGATGCACAGAATATGGGGGCATCCGAGCGGCCGAGCAAGTGGTGGCTCGCATCCGGCCGCGGCACCGGCTAGCCTTTTGCAACCCAAGGCGGAGGTGAGACATGGACCGGTCGGGCGGGCAGCTGATCGTTGCAGCGCTGGAGGCACAGGGGCTTGAGCGGGTCTTTTGCGTGCCGGGCGAGAGCTATCTCGACCTGCTCGACGCGCTGCGCGACAGCCCCATTGCGGTGACGGTGGCGCGTGCCGAGGGCGGTGCGGCGATGATGGCCGAGGCCTGGGGCAAGATGACCGGGCGCCCCGGCGTCGCGCTGGTCACCCGCGGGCCGGGGGCAACGAACGCCGCATCGGGCGTGCATGTGGCCCAGCAGGATGCAACGCCCATGGTCCTGATGATCGGTCAGGTGGCGCGCGATATGCGCGGGCGCGACGCGTTTCAGGAGGTTGACTATCAAGCGCTTTTCGGGGGCATGGCGAAATGGGTGGCCGAGATCGACAGGGCCGACCGCCTGCCGGAGCTTCTGTCGCGGGCCTGGCATGTCGCCATGGCCGGCCGGCCGGGGCCGGTGGTGCTCTCTCTGCCGCAGGACATGCTGGTTGAGCGCAGCGCGCTGGCGCCGCCGCGCCGGGTTGTGGTGGCCGAGCCTGGCCCCAGCAGCGCCGATCTGGACCGGCTCAGGGATTTGCTGGCCAGCGCCGCGCGCCCGGCGATCGTGGTTGGCGGTTCGCGGTGGGACCCCGCCGCGTCGGCCGCGCTAGAAGAGATCGCCACCCGGTGGCGCATTCCGGTTGCCACCACTTTCCGGCGCCAATCGCTGATCGACAATGCCCATGCCTGCTATGCGGGCGAGCTGACCATCGGTGCAAACCCTGAGCTGCTGACGCTGTTGCGTGAGGCCGATCTGACCGTGCTGATCGGCGACATCATGTCCGAGATCCCCTCGCAGGGCTACACGCTTTACGGCATTCCCGAACCCGGAACGGCGCTGGTCCATGTCCATCCGGGCGCAGAGGAGATCGGCCGGGTGCTTGCGCCGACGCTGGGCATCCTCGCCAGCCCAGGCGCGTTTCTTGCCGGCTGGGCCGCACTCGATGCCCCAAAGCTGCAGGCCTGGGCGGGCCGCGAAGACGCCGCGCATGATGCCTATCTGCGCTGGTCCGAGCCGGCAATGCCGGATCGGATGTCGCGCGTCATGGCGGGGCTGAACGCAAGGCTCGCGCGCGATGCGATGGTCACGAACGGCGCCGGGAATTACGCAATCTGGGTGCAGCGCTTTCGCCGCTATCCCGGACCCGGCAGTCATCTGGGCCCCTGTTCGGGGTCGATGGGCTATGGTCTGCCCGCGGCAATTGCCGCCAAGCTGCGTCACCCCGGGCGTCAGGTGGTCTGCTTTGCCGGCGATGGCTGCCTGCAGATGACCCTACAGGAGCTCGCCACCGCCGCGCAGGAGCGGGCGGCGATCCGGGTGATTGTCGCCGACAACCGTCAATACGGCACGATCCGGGCGCATCAGGCCCGGGATTACCCGGGGCGGCAGAGTGCGACCGGGCTGACGAACCCCGATTTTGCCGCGCTTGCCCGCGCCTGTGGGTTCGCCGCCTGGCGGGTCAGCGCGGATGACGAGATCGGCCCGGCGCTGGATGGCGCGCTTTCCGCGGACGGGCCGGCGCTGGTGCATGTTCTGACCGACCCGGACCAGATTGCGCCGGGGCGCCGGGTGGCGGGCTGAGCCGGAGCTGCCGGACGGGCGACGGCTCAATGGCCCGTGGCCAGTCTCGCAGGCTGTCCGGTCAGCGCTGGGCTTCAAACCCCAGATGACGCGGGTCGAACTCATAACGCGCCCCGCAAAACTGGCAATCCGCGGTCAGCTTGCCCTCGGCATTGGTCATATGCGCCAGATCCTTGGCCGAGTATTGGGCCATCGCGGCCTCGACCTTTGCCGCCGAACAGGTGCACCCGAACTGCGCGGGCTGCGCGTCAAAGACACGCGGCGCCTCCTCGTGAAAGAGCCGCAGCAAAAGGTCGGCCGGCGAGACATGCGGGCCGATCAGCTCATGCGTCTCGGCCGTGTCGAGGAGCAGGTTCACCCGCCGCCAATCCTCCGACGCATCGCCCGACAGCACATCCGCCGCCGCCAGCAGCCCGGCCTCGCCGGTTGCCTCGCCCACCACATGCTCGCCTGGCTTGGCGAGATGCTGGACCATCACCCCGCCCGAGCGCCATTTTGCCGGCCCGCCCGGCACCCGCGCCTGCGCTGCGGAGAGCTTGAAGCGGGTCGCGATCTGCTCGGATTGCGCAAAATAGATCTCGGCCGACCGCGCAAGCGCGCCGCCGGCGAGCGGTGTGATCCCCTGATAGGGGCGCATGTCGGCCCCCTGATCGATGGTCATCGCGAACTGGCCGTTGCCCATAAGCGCAAAGCTGTCCGTCGCAAGATCCGGGATCGCGGCGGGGTCAAAGCTTGCCCAGGCGCGAATGCGCGACGGGTGGTCTGGCTCGTCGGGCGCAAAGTAATCGGTCGCAATGCGCCGGATCGGCCCATCGCCGCGCGCCTGAAGCGACAGCCGCCAGCGCAGCTTCATGGTTTGGCCGATAAGGGCGGTCAGCAAACAGGCCTCGGCGACCAGATCGGCGACCGGGGCGGGATAGGCATGCTGCGCCAGAATGCGTTCCAGCACACCGTCAAGCCGCGCGACCCGCCCGCGAATGTCGGGCCGGTCGAGCTGAAACGGCAAGATCATGTCGTCCCACGCGATCTGTGTGGCAGAGGTCATGGCGCGGCTCCGGTTGAGGTTGCCACATGGCCTGATGGCCGCGGCTCCCCGGGAGGTATGCGCAAGCCGCCGCAGGTGCAAGCATCTGGGCTTGCCGGCGGGCGGCTGGGCTCGATAGGAGATATCCGGGCAGGGTTTGGAGAGGGTAATGCGCAGATTCGGGGCGCCGCCGCGCCGCGGCCAGATCTATCGCGACCGGCCGGGCGTCTATGCGCTGATTGCCGGGCGCGACGGCCTGCTGCTCACCGCCAGTTTTGTGCCCGAGTTTGAACTGCAGCTTCCGGGCGGCGGCATCGATCCCGGTGAATCGCCCCTGGTCGCGCTGCATCGCGAGGTGCGGGAGGAGACCGGCTGGCGGATCAGCCCGATCCGCTGTTTGGGCCGCTACCAGCGCTTCACCTACATGCCCGAATATGGGCTTTGGGCGCGCAAGATCTGTACGGTCTATCTCGCGCGCCCGGTCTTGCGGCTGGGCCCGCCGGGCGAGCCGCACCATCATCCGATATGGATGCCGCCGGATCTTGCAGAGGGCGTGCTCGAATCCGAAGGTGATCGGTGGTTCGTCCGATCATGGGCCGGCGCGTCCGGCATCCCCGAGGTGCTGCCGGCCTAAGGGCGCTCGCCCGCTTTTGTCAGGTCTTTGCGTGCATGCGGCGCCGGTCGTCGAGCGAAATCACCCGCGCTGCATCGCCCGGTTGCGCGACGGCCGGGCGCAGCTTTGCCGAACGGATGGTGTCGGCGACCATCAGCCGATGCTCGGTCAGGGCGATCAGCCGGCCGAGCATGCGCAGCGAGCGGCCCTTGCAGGCGATCTCGACATTTGGCGCGTCCGGTCCGGCCATATGGGCGCGTTCACGCAAGGCCGCGCTGAAGCGCAGCAGCTCAAGATCGCGCCAGTCGCATTCCAGCCCGCGCGGATCATCGGTGAGAACACCCGACGACAGACGATCCGGCTGTCCGGCAAACAGCGCCAGTTCGATCCCCTCCCACCCCGCAGGGCCGAGCGGCAAGGCGTCGCCGGCGCGGCCGAACGCGCTTTCGCGCCAGACATCCGCGCAGCCCAGAAGCAGCGCCAGATTGGCGTCATCGGCGCTGTCGCGAAACTGGCGGTCCGCATCCCAGCCGCCGGCCCGCAACTCCGACAACCCGTCAGCGCCAAGCGCGATCAAGAGGCCAAGATTGACCGGAGACCAGACGGAGTAGCCCGCCAGCCATTCCGGGCCGGCTGCAATCACCCGCTCAGCGGCCAGATCGAGGTCGAAGGCGGACTGGGTCGAACCGGTCACGGCAACGAGATGGGCCTGTGCGGAGGTATGGTCCAGCGCCGCGCGCAGCCAGCGCGTCACCGGGTCGACCAGCTGGCGCGCCTCGGCCGAAGCCAGATCCTCGAACGCAAAGACCGCCAGGGTCTCGGCGGGGTTGCATTCAGCAAGCAGACGGGCCAGATCGCGGGCATCCTCGCTTGCCAGAAATGCCACCTCCGGTCCGGAGCATTGCGGGCCCGCGGCCTGGCACAGCCCGCGCGCCGCGGTCTTCGCGCCCTTGTCCGAGCAGTGGAGCACGGTGCGGAACGGCCGCCCGGTGGCCCCGCGCAGCGAGCCTTCGCGCACCGCCTGTGCGAGGCATTCAGGCCAATGGCGCGCGCCGGCGATGGCCAGCGACACCTCGGTGCCGTCGACCATGGCGCTGCTCCCCCAAGGCCGGCGCAGAACCGGCCCCGGCAGATGCGCCGCATTGGCCGCCGACCCGCGCCGCCCGGCAAAAAGATCGGCACGCCGCGCATGCACGCCGCTGTCGCTGGCCAGTTCAAGAAGCAGGGTGCTGGCGGCCTGCGGCATGGCCAGCTGCGAGATATCGGCCGCAATGCCGCCCTCGGGCCAGTCGATCAAGCCAATGGAGGCTGTGAACCGCCCGCTGCGGGCGCGTGTTCGGGCCATTGTCGATAGGCATTGCAAGTCTTGCCATGTCTCACAGGTCATGCACGCGTCCTGTCCGGATAGTTGAAAGCACAAAGGCGAGGTCCGGCTTTGCCGGTCTCAACGCGAGGCAGGCTGCACAGGCGGCCACGACCCAGACGCACAAGTCTGGCCATGCCACGCTGCGGCGACAGGTTAAGATGCCCCCGTTTTGCGCCCCGCGTGCCCGGAGTGTGGGTCGGAAGCTCTGCACTGTCCAGCCGGATACCCGTTCAATTTTACTCAACACATCAACACCTCCCAACAATGCGATCCTCATTTGGCGCCGAGGCGCGGTATGCCCGCGCGCACCGGGTCTAGGCCGTCGCGCTCGCCTGACCGTTCTCAATCTGCGAGATCAGGGCGGACAGGCGCGCAACCAGCCCGGCCCGATCGATCTGCTGGGCGCTGCCGCGCGTGGCATCGGCCAGGGCCAGCCGGCCGTCGCGCGCCTCGCTTCGCAATGTCCACTCGCCCAGCTCCGCGGCCAACCCTTCCAGCCGTCCGGCCGCAAGCTCCAGCGATCCGGGCTCGGCCGCGCCGTCGAGTGTCTCGCGGATCCGCGCAAGCTCAAGCGTCAGAACCTCGCCATCCGGGCGCGTTGCCGCCCCGCGGCGCGGTTCGGCCAGGGCAAGCCCGCCCATGCTGCGCAGAACCGCGTGAAAGGCCTGGGCCGAGGCGATGGGCTTTTCGCAGCGCGCATCGACCAGCCCGTCGATCGAGGGATCGGCGAGCCGGGCCGGATCGGCCGAGATCGCCAGCACCTTGGGGCGCACCGTGTCGCGGGCAATCCGGTTCAACAATGTGACCCCACTGCCATCGGGCAGGCCGATATCGACAATGGCAAAGGCGGGTCGAAAGATCGCCAGATGGCGCTCCGCCGCCTCAAGCGTCGCGGCATGACGGCTGCGCAGGCCGCAGGCCCGGCACATCAACCGCAAAGCCTCGGCGCTGTAAAGACAGTCTTCGACGATCAGTGCTGTGGGCGTGGCGGGCAAAGTGCCGGCCGCACCAGGCAGCTCAACTCGGGTGGCCATTGCATCCCCTCACGACAGTGCATGGACGCAGGCAGTAACGCGCCTTATCCCTAACCCACACTTAACGCTCACGAAGTTCGATGATCGGCCCGGAGGACCCTTCGCCATGAAAACGCGTATCACGATGCCGGAGCTGGAGGCGCGCACCGGTGCGGAGGTCGGCCTGTCGCGGTGGTTTGAGATGGATCAGCCCCGCATCGACCGCTTTGCCGACGTGACCGAGGATGCCTATTTCATCCACACCGATCCTGAGCGTGCCAAGTCCGACGCGCCCTTTGGCGGCACGATCGCGCATGGTTTCCTGACGCTCTCGCTGCTCTCGGCCATGTCCTATGACGCGCTGCCGGAGCTTGAGGGCAAGCGCATGCAGGTCAATTACGGGTTTGACCGGATCCGATTCGTGGCGCCGGTGCCCTCGGGGGCCTCGGTGCGCGGGCGCTTCTTGCTCTCAAAATGCGCGCGCACCGGGCCCGAGGAGGCAACGATGACCTATGCGGTTTCGGTTGAGATCAAGAACGGCGAACGCCCCGCCCTGGCGGCCGAGTGGATCGCGCGGGTCTGGGGCGATTTCTGGGCTGCGTCATGAGCCTGCGCTTGGCCGTGCTGCTCGGCCTGGGGCTGTGCCTGGCGCTGCTGCGCGCCTCGCCTGGGCTTGCCTGCGGCGGCGAGAGCCGCTGCGCGGTGCCGGAGGGCTATTACCTCGCGCTGCCGCCGCCCGATTGGGACGGGGTCTCGCCGCTGGGCCTGGTGGTGTTTTTCCACGGCTGGAACAGCTCGCCCGAAGGGATGACCCGCAACCGCGCGCTGACCGCGGCCGTGCATCGCCGCGGGGCGATGCTGATTCTGCCCTGGGCCCAGACTGGATACTGGCGCCAGATCGGCCCGGGCCGGGCCGAGCCGGGGCGCGACGAGGCCGCCTATGTCCGGGCGGTGATGCAGGATGTCGCGGCCCGTTGGCCCATCGATCCGGCGCGCCGACTGGCCAGCGGGTTCTCGCGCGGGGCCTCGCTGGTTTGGAACCTCGCCTGCTATACTGGCGAGCTTTTCACCGCCTTTGCACCGATTGCCGGGGGGTTTTGGCGCACAACACCGGATGAATGCCCCTCGGGCCCCGCCACGCTGCGCCATATCCACGGGACGGCGGACCGCGTCGTGGCCTTCGACCGGCAGGGTGTCTACAATTCCGCCCCGATCCCGGATGGGTTTGCCCTCCTGGCCGGGCTTGCGCAATGCGCCGGCCCCGGTGCGCCGGTCACGCAAGGTAAGCTTACCTGCCGCGACTGGACGGCTTGCGCCACGGGCCGCGCCCTGCAACTCTGCCTGCATGATGGCGGCCATTCGATCCCGGCGGAATGGGTGGCCGAGGGCTATGACTGGATGATCGGGCTCACACCAAAACGCGGGGAGGATTAGGCGATGGATCTGGGGGTGACGGCGCGGGTGGCGCCTCTGATCGAGGCGGTGCGCGACATGGTCGAAACCGAGATCGCGCCGCGCGATGCGGAGTTCCGGGCCGAGATCGGCACGGCCGGCGACCGGTTCGTCTATACCGCGCGCATGACCGAGATCCTTGAGGGGCTGAAGGCGATGGCCCGCGAGCGGGGCTTGTGGAATTTCTGGCTGACCGACAGCGACAAGGGCTTTGGCCTGACCACGGTGGAATACGCCTATCTGGCCGAGGAGATGGGCAAGGTGCCGCTTGCCGCCGAGGTCTTCAACTGCTCGGCGCCGGATACCGGCAATATGGAGGTCTTTGAGCGCTACGGCACCCCGGCGCTCAAGGAGCGCTGGCTCAAGCCGCTCCTGGCCGGCGAGATCCGCTCGGCCTATCTGATGACCGAGCCCGATCAGGCCTCGTCGGACGCCACCAATATTGCCCTGAGCTGCGTGCGCGATGGCGACGCCTATATGCTCAATGGCGAGAAATGGTGGGCCTCGGGCGCAGGCGATCCACGCTGTGCGGTCTATATCGTGATGGTCCGCACCGGTGGGGAGGAAGCGCCCAAGCACAAGCGCCATTCGATGATCGTGGTGCCGGCCGACACGCCGGGCATCGAGATCCTGCGGCCCATGGAGGTCTATGGTCATGACGACGCGCCGCATGGCCATATGCATATCCGGTTCACCGATGTGCGGGTGCCGGCGGAAAACCTGCTGATGGGCGAGGGGCGGGGGTTCGAGATCGCCCAGGGCCGGCTGGGCCCGGGCCGCATCCATCATTGCATGCGCGCGATCGGTCAGGCCGAGGCCGCGCTCTCCGCACTCTGCCGCCGCTCGGTAAGCCGCGAGGCCTTCGGCAAGCCGCTGTCCCAGCTTGGCGCCAATCACGACATCATCGCGGAATGCCGGATGGAGATCGAGATGGCCCGGCTTTTATGCCTGAAGGCCGCCTGGTACATGGACCAGGGCGATGCTCGGGCGGCCGCGCCCTGGATCAGCCAGATCAAGGTCGTCGCACCGCGGGTTGCACTGAAAGTGGTCGATGAGGCCGTGCAGATGCATGGCGGGGCCGGGGTCAGCCAGGACACGCCGCTTGCCATTGCCTGGACGCATCTGCGCACGCTGCGCCTGGCCGACGGGCCGGATGCGGTGCATCGCCGGCAGGTCGCACGGGCCGAGCTCAAACGCTACAGCAATGCCGAGCAGTGACGGAGGCCGGACCTCAAGGATCGCCGCGCGGTCAAACCGCGCGGTTGCGGCCTCGTCGGCATGCGGGCTGCGCCCGCCTCCCGCCTTGACCGCGAAAGGCCCCACCCCCGCCCCCTGTCACCGCCGCGCGCCTGCGCGCGGCGGTGACAGGGGGCGGGGGTGGGGCCATTGCCCGACGAACGCCTGCGCGGCGCAGCCGCGTCTGGCGGTCGAGGGCAATACACTCTCCTCGCTCACCACGAGCGTCCGGGCATGACCGAGCTGTTGCTTGTGCGCCACGGCCAGGCCGATTTTGATGGGGAGGATTATGACCGGCTGACCGATCTGGGCCGGCAGCAGGCCGCCTGGCTCGGCGCGCATCTGCTCGACAGCGGCGCGCGCCCGGCCTCGATCCATGCAGGCCGGCTGCGCCGGCAACAGGAAACCGCGGCCGAGATTGCGTCGGTCTGTGGGGGCCGCGTGTCGACCCTTGAGGGGTTGGAGGAGTATGACGCCGATGCCCTGATTGCCGCCGCAGGCGACACGGCAAACCCCGGCTCAGGCGCTTCGTCCGACCGTGCGGCGCATTTTCGGCGCCTGCGCGCGGTTCTGGCCGCATGGGCAGCGGGCGATCTTCACCCGGTGCCCGAAAGCTTCGCAGCGTTTCGCAGCCGCAGCGCCGCCGCGCTCGAGACGCTTGCCGGCCAGAGCACAACCGGACCGGTGCTCGCGGTCACCTCCGGCGGGGTTATTGCGGCCATCCTGGCGGGGGTTCTCGATCTGGCACCGTCGCGGCTCTTTGATCTCAACCTTCAGATGCGTAACACTGGGGTCACGCGGCTGATCGCCGGTCGCAGCGGGATCTTTCTCAACCAGTTCAATGCCGTGCCGCATCTGGAACGCCCGGACCGGTCCGCGGCCATCACCTACAGCTGAGGCCATGGAATGGGCGAGCTGATCCTCGTGCGCCACGGCCAGGCCCGGTTTCAATCCGACGATTACGACCGGCTGAGCCCGCTCGGCGCGCAGCAGGCGCGCTGGCTGGGCGCTTATTTCTCTGCCCATGCCATCGCGTTTGAGCAGCGTCTGAGCGGCAGTCTGCGCCGCCACAGGGAAACGGCGCAGGGCATCGCACAGGGGCTTGGCGGCGGCATGACCTTCCGCGAGGACCCGCGCTTTGACGAGTTCGATGCCGAGCCGCTGGTCAATGAATATGTGGCGGCCACAGGGGTCGATCATCCGACCGACCGGGCATCGTTTCTGGCCCATTTCCCACCGCTCTTTGAAGGCTGGGAGGAGGGCCGATACAGCGGGTCGGGCGAGACCTACCGCGCGTTTCAGACCCGGGTCGATGCGGCCATCGACACGGCCCTGTCGCATCCAGGGCGCTCGCTGATCGTAACCTCGGGCGGGGTGATCGCCGCGACAATCCGCCGGGTTCTGGGATTGTCGAACGCCGCGACCGCCGACATCCTGCTCGACATCCACAACGCCTCGATGCACCGCATCGTCAATGAGGGCGGCCGGCTGCGGCTGTCGCTCTACAATGCCAGCCCGCATCTCGACCCCAGGGACCGAGCCCATGCCAGAACCTATGTCTGACCTCCTCCCGCTCGACCGGCTCACCCCCTATCTGGAGGCCCATCTGCCGGGATTTGCGGGACCGGTGCAGGCCGAAAAGACGGCGACCGGGCAGTCGAACCCCACCTTCATCCTCACCACACCCGGCGGGCGCTTTGTGCTGCGCCGCAAGCCGCCGGGCGCCCTCCTCAAATCGGCCCATGCCGTGGACCGGGAGTTTCGCGTGATCTCGGCGCTTGGCGACAGTGATGTGCCGGTGCCCGCGGCGCTGCATCTCTGCGCGGATGACGAGGTCATCGGCGCGATGTTCTATGTCATGGAGTTCATGCCCGGCCGCACCTTCATGGACCCTCGCCTGCCCGAGCTTGCCGCTGAGGAAAGGGACGCGGCCTATGATGCAATGAACCGCTGCCTTGCCGCGCTGCACTCGGTCGATATCACCGCGCGCGGGCTTGAAGAGTTCGGCAAGCCCGGCAGTTACTTCGCCCGCCAGACCGGTCGCTGGGCGGGGCAGTACCGCGCCAGCCAGACCGAAGAGCTCGCGGCCATGGATGAGCTGATCGCCTGGCTGGAGGCCAATATGCCCGAAGATGACGGGCAGGTGGCGCTGGTGCATGGCGATTGGCGGATCGACAATCTGCGCTATGCGCCCGATGCGCCTGAGGTGGTTGCGGTGCTCGACTGGGAGCTGTCGACCCTGGGCCATCCGCTGGCCGATCTGGGCTATCAGCTCATGCAATGGCGAATGCCGCCGGGCGAGCCGGGCCGCGGGCTCGACGGCGTGGACCGCGCAGCACTCGGCATCCCCTCCGATGCCGAGTATCTTGAACGCTATGCCCGGCGCCGCGGCCTTGCCGACATCCCGGACATGACCTTTTGCCTGGCGTTTTCCTTCTTTCGCATGGCCGCGATCCTGCAGGGGGTCAAAAAGCGGGCGCTGGATGGCAATGCCTCGAACCCCGAGGCGGGGTTGCGGCTGGGCAGCTTCGTGCCGCTTTTTGCGGGCCGGGCGCTGGAGATCATTGCCAAGGCCTGAGGGGACGCCCCGGGGCGGGCCCGCCCCGCTCAAGGGTGTCGCCCGTTGCCGGGCTTGAATTGCGCCCGGTCCGCGCCATCCTGATCTACATGTCACGACGCCATTTTGCCATTCCCCTGGCCCCGTCGCTCGCCCTGCTCGGCGCTCTGGTCGCAACACCGGCCCCGGGCCGTGCCGAGCCCGCGCCCGACCCGGCCGCCCCTGCGGAATGCGCGCCCATGCCGGACCGGGGCGAGGAACGCGCGGCCCTGCTGGCCGGGCTTGCCGATGCCAAAAGCGTGGCCGAGGGTCAGCGGGCCACCGGGCTGGTCTGGCAGTTCTGGATGACCGCGCCGGACGCGACGGCGCAAGCGCTGCTCGATGCGGGAATGCGCGCGATCCGCCAGTCGGATTTCGCCCGGGCCGAGGCGGTTCTTGACGATCTGGTCCGCTATTGCCCGGCCTTTGCCGAGGGCTGGAACCAGCGCGCCTTCGCCCGGTTTCTGCGCGGGCGCTATTTTGAATCGCTTGCTGATATCGAGCGGGTTCTGAGCCGGGAGCCGGCGCATTTCGGGGCCCTGTCGGGCAAGCTGCGCATCCTGTTGTTGCAGGGGCGCGAACCGGCGGCCCGCGGGGTGCTGCGCGAGGCGGCGCGCAGCTATCCATGGATGGTCGAGCGCGGGCTTCTTCCCAGGCCCGATCCCGGCCCGGACAACACCGCCCCCTCCGACCCGGACGGTGTGCAGGGCGAGGACATTTAGCGCCGCGGCACGGGGCAGGCTCCGGGCGCGTCCTGGGCCCGGCCCCAGGGCCAGGGGGGGCAGTCGGCGGCGCCTGCTGCAGGCCGGCTGTGGGTCTTCCGGCTGCGGGTCCGCCAATTTGTGCATTTCGGCTGCGTGTCGGCCCTTTGCGTGGGCTGCGGGCCAGGGCCTTGAGAGCCGGCTGGCCCGGGGTTCAGCCGGAGAGATCGGCCAGGCTCTCGGCCACCGCGCGGGCATCGGCAAGTGTCGCCTGAAGGCTGGCGAGCCGGGCGCGGGGATCCTCCTCCTCAGCCTTTGCAACGGTGATCTCGACCACCTTTGCCTCGACATCGGGCGGGATCTCGCGGCCGCGGTTTTGCAGCTCGGCGCGCAGCCGCAGCACTTCGCGCCGCGTGGCGGTCAGATCGGCCTCGGTCCGGGCGAGCTCGGCCTCCACGGCCGCGGTTTCCGCCGCCACATCGTCGCGCTCGCCCTCCAGCGCCTCGGTTTCCTGCTGGGCATCCTCGACCCGGGCCTCGCGCTCCTCAACCCGGCGCTCATAGGTGCCGTCATTGAGGCGGATCAGGCCGGAGCGCAACCCGCCATCGGCGGGGTCTTCGGAGGCCGGCCCGCAGGCCAGAACCAGAACCGGCAGAAGCAACAAGCTGCGCATTCCATGTCCTCCCTGACATTCCGGCAGATGGTGCCTGATGCACCGCCGGCTCAGTCCCCAGCGCGATTAGTTCCTAGCATGGGCGGACCCCGATCCGGTAAGCCCCCAGCGCGATAAACCCCCAGCGCGGGCAGCCTCCGCGGTTCACAACCCGCTCAGCCTTCCGCGGCCAGCGCCTCGGCAATTTCGCGCATGGCGGCAATCCGCTCGGAGAGCGCTGCCAGTTCCGGATCGACCTGCGGGGTTGCCGCATTGTCGACCCGCAGCAGGGTCCGCGCCTCGCCAAAGAAGGTCTCGCGCGCCTCGGCCGCG